>DQHV01000273.1:0-131 GCA_003524335.1 Candidatus Aminicenantota bacterium
AGGGGGAATAAGGTCAGTGTCTCCGTTAAGGTCGGACGGGGAGGTGCCGTGACAGGACCCATTTTTCCCTCCCTATTCATTCGATGATGATGTGCGGGATGCCGGCGTCCTTGAGCAGGGTGTTGAGGTTA
>DQHV01000273.1:148-11307 GCA_003524335.1 Candidatus Aminicenantota bacterium
CGCGGCCTCCGGCCTTCCCTTTATCTCGTTTGAGACCTGGTCGATCTTGGCCCGGACTCGGCGCAGCTGGTTGACCGCTCTGTTAATCTCGCTGAGCTTGTCGCGGACCTCTATCAAGAAATCAAATTGCTCGCGAAGCTCCTGGGTCGATGTTTCGACCCTCGGGTCCTTCTTCCATTCCCATTCCCGGATGTGCGATTCCTCGCCTATGGTTAGCTTGACCTGATAGATGCCCGGAACGGCGATCGGCCCCGCGACCGAGCCGCCCCAGAGGACGGCGCCCGGGACCCGCTCCGCGTCGGGATAGCGCATGTCCCAGATAAACCGGTTCATCCCCGCTTCCGCCGGCAGGCGCCGGCCGGCCTCTCCACCGGACATCCGGCTGAATTCATCCTCGGNNAGGCTGGAAAAAGTCTTGATGCGGGAGCCGTTGGAGTCCATGATCTCGAGGACGACTTCCTGCTTCGGTTTCTCCTTGAAATAATAAAAAACCACTGTTCCTGAGGGTGGGTTCTTCCCGACGTTGGGGATCGGGAAGCTTCCGCCTCCCGTCCTGAAAGCGTCCCGGGGTTTAAACAGAAAGGTAGAGACGGCCGCGACCTTCTCGTCCAGCTGGTGGAGCGGGGTTAGATCGTCCAGGANNCAGGTTGAGCTGGAGCGACTGCCAGGTCGCGCCGTCATTGAAGGAGACAAAGGCACCTGTCTCTGTCCCGGAATAGAGGAGCCCCTTTCGCTTGGGATCTTCCCGGACGACCCGGACAAAGGTATTCTTGGGAAGGCCGGTCACGATGGGACGCCACGTCCTGCCGAAGTCCTCGGTTTTGTAGATGTACGGTTTGAAATCATCGAGCTCGTGCCGGTCGACGGCGAGGAAGGCGACCGCCGGGTCGAAAGTCGAAGGTTCGATCATGCTGATGAGGCTCCACTTGGGGAGCTCTCGGGGCGTGATGTTCTCCCAGGTCTTGCCGCCGTCGCGGGTCAGCTGGACTAGGCCGTCGTCCGTCCCCGCCCAGAGGATGTTCGGGTCCTGGAAGGACTCGGCCAGCGCGAAGATTGTGCAGTAGTATTCGACGCCCGTGTTGTCCTGCGTGATCGGGCCGCCCGAGGACTGCTGCCTGTCTTTGTCGTTGGTCGTCAGGTCGGGGCTGATGACTTCCCAGCTCTGGCCCTCGTTCGTTGTCTTGAACAGCACCTGGGCGGCGTGGTAGAGGACGTTGGGGTCGTGGCGGGAAACTACGATCGGCGCTGTCCATTGGTAACGGTACTTGAGGCCGGCCGCCCCGGCCCCCATGGGCTCTTCCGGCCAGGCCGTGATGACTCGCTCCTGGCGAGTCCGATAATCCCAACGCGTGATGAGACCGCTGTAGCTTCCGGCATAGACGATGTCAGGATTGTCCGGACGAGGCACGACGAACCCGCTTTCGCCCCCGCCCACCCCATGCCAGTCGGGAGCTCCGATTCCAGAGCCGTCGGTGCGGCTGGCGATGCGCACCGTGGAGTTGTCCTGTTGGGCCCCATAAACCCAGTAGGGGAAACGATTGTCGACGGCCAGATGATAAAACTGGGCGGTCGGCTGGTTGTCCTGGGCCGTCCAGGAGAGGCCGCCGTTCGTCGTCACGTTGGCTCCGCCGTCGTTGGAGTTGATCATCCGCTGGGGATTCCCCGGGTCGACCCAGAGGTCGTGGTTGTCCCCATGGGGAACTCGGATGGCGGAATAGGTTTTGCCTCCATCGGTCGAGCGATAGAAGCCGGTGTTGAGAACGTAGACGGTCTCGGCATCCTTGGGATCGGCATAGATCCGGCTGTAGTACCAGGCCCGCTGCCGCAGGCGGCGGTCGTCGTTGACTCTCTGCCAGGAGAGGCCGCCGTCGTCTGAACGGAATACTCCTCCGTCCGCGGCCTCGACGATCGCCCAGACCCGGTCCGGAACGGCCGGCGATACGGTGACTCCGATCTTCCCCAGGACGCCTTGGGGAAGGCCCTTATGGCGCGAGATCTCGGTCCAGGTGGCACCGCCGTCCGTGGACTTGAAAAGCCCGCTGCCCGGCCCGCCGCTCGTCAGGCTGTGGGGAGTCCGGGCGGCTTCCCAGAGTGCTGCGTAGATGTTCCGGGGGTTGGAGGGATCGAGGGCAAGGTCGATGGCCCCGGTCTTGGTGTTGCGAAAGAGGATCCTCTCCCAGGTCTTCCCGCCGTCGGACGTCCGGAAGATCCCGCGCTCCTCGTTCGGCCCAAAGACATGGCCGAGAGCCGCGACATAGGCCAGATCAGGATTCCGGGGATGGATCCTGACCCGCGAGATCTGGCTGGTTTCGGCCAACCCGACGTTCTTCCAGGTCTTACCGGCATCAGTTGACCTGTACATCCCGTCGCCATGGGAAACGTTCCCGCGGATGGGCGCCTCTCCCATCCCGACATAGACGAGATTAGGGTCATACTCGGAGACGGCGACGGCGCCGACGGATCCCATCCGGAAAAAACCGTCGGAGACACACTTCCAGTTGAGACCGCCGTCATCGGTCTTCCAGACGCCTCCGCCCGTGGCGCCGAAATAGTAGGTATATGGCTGGCTGGGAACTCCGGCCACGGCCGTCGCCCGGCCGCCGCGGAAGGGGCCGATGGAGCGCCATTCCATGGCTTTGTAGAGGCTCGAGTCGAGAGCCGCGGGCCGGCGTTCGCGCTGGGCCGGTGCGCCCCAGCCGGAGACGGAGAAAACGATCCCCGCCGTGATCAGGATAGACAGAACCTTGAAATGGGCTCGAAATGATATCATTGGAAAAACTCCTTCGTTCCCAGGTTTTATAAAACAACTCCGATTTCATGTCAACCGGAGTTGACGGGGGAAGGACAGCATGATCTGGGGCCGGCCTCTGAACTCTTCCAAAAAACCGGTGACGATGATCTCTTCGCCTCCGCAACTCTCGCTCTCGGGGAAAAACGGGAGCCGGTCGGGCGGGACCAGAGCTTCGAAGGACTTATCTTCCGAACGCAGGTAAAGAAATGAACTCCTTCTGGAAACCTCCGCGCACCGGAACCGGACGGAGATGACTTCTCCGATATGGCTCCTCACTTCAGAAACGGAGATGATCGCCGGCGGGTCCTGGCGCCAGAAGCCCCGGTTTCCCTTTCTGGCCTCGGCTTCGGCGGCCCGGAAACGTTCTTGATAGTCCTTCCTGTAGGGATACTTCAAGAAAGCGGCGGCAAAGCCCTGCCGGATGATGAGGTCGTTGAAAAGCTTCTCTTCTTCCGGCCAGACATAGGCGAGGACACGGCCGTGTTCATCGAGGGGAGAGAAGTCATAGGTCAGGCGAACGTCCCGGCCATACAGATGATGAAAGGCGAACCTCTTGGACAGGAAGGCACGGAAGGCCACGTCCTCTCTCGGGTCGTCCATCTCCGGGGCGTCCACACCGATGAACCTGACCTTTCGCTCGACGCCGTCGGCGAACCTGATTGTGACCGTATCGCCGTCGGTGACGCGGACTATGGTGCCTGATTCGGGAAACGCATCCCCGGTGGCGGCGCGGAACTCGGGAGATGGACTTAAAGCAAGCAGCAGTAAAAAAGTGAGGATGCTCCAGGCCAACAAACAGTGTATTTCAGTTTTTCGCAATTTCCCCGTCCTCTTTTTTTTATGAGCGGGGGCCAAAGCTCGCGGCTACCTCCGGATCAGGTCCTTAGCCGCGTGGACAATGTGGGAGGCGCTGATACCGTAAGCCGCCAGGAGCTCATCGGGCTTTCCCGATCGCGGCAGCTCCCGGACGCAAAGGTGGATGATCTTGGTGCCCCCCGCCAGTGCGGCGGCCACCGCCTCGCCCAGCCCGCCTCCCGGAAAATGGTCCTCCGCAACGACGACCCGGCCGCCCGTCTGAGCCGCCTCGCGGACGATCGTCTCTCTGTCCAGCGGCTGGACCGAATAGGCATCGATGATCCGCAGGCCGATGTTCTCTCTCTTAAGCTCGTCATGGGCTTTCAGAGCCTCATGGACGGTGATGCCCGCGGCGATGACGGTGGCCGCGTCGCCGTCCCCCCGGCGCAGGATTTTGGAGCCTCCGATGGGGANNTCCCTCGAGTAGAGCAACGGTGTCGCCGGCCGCGTGGTCCGGATATAGCAAAGCCCCTGATGGCGGGCGGCGGACTCGACACAGGCCTCGGCCGAAAAGGCGTCGCTCGGGTAGAGGACGACACACCCGGGGATCGGCCGGAAGATGGCCAGGTCCTCGAGCCCCATCTGGGACGGCCCATCCTCACCGATGCTCACGCCCACGTGAGAGCCGCAGAGCTTGAGGTTAGCGAAAGAATAGGCGGCCATGCGGACCTGGTCGTGGGCCCGGGTGAGGAAAGCAGCGAAGGTGGCGATAAATGGGAGGAACCCTTTGGCGGCCATCCCCATGCCCATCCCGACCATGTTCTGCTCGGCAATATACGACTGGATCGATCTCGCCGGAAAAGAGGCGAAAAACTTCTCGGCATAGGTCGAGTTCTTGACATCGCCGTCGAGCGCGACTACCCAGTCGTTGATCCGTCCGAGTTTCTCCAGCGCAATCCCGTAAGCCAAGCGGGTGGCCGTCTTATCCGCATAGGCCGTCCGCTCGAACGTGAACATCATCTTCCAATCCGGCCGAAGCGCTTTTTTCGGCCGGGGGACAAGTTTTCTCGAATCGACCGCCGGCATCGAACCGACTTCCGCGAGAGCCCTCTGCATCTCTTCCTCCTTGAGCGGCTTGCCGTGCCAGCCGTTCTTGTCCTCGAGAAAAGAGACGCCCTTGCCCTTCACGGTTTTGGCCAGCACGACCGCCGGGCCGCCGGACTTGCGGACCTTTCCAAAGACAGTCAGGATGGCCGGGATATCATGCCCGTTCACCCTGTGGACCGTCCATCCGAAGGCCCGGAACTTGCGCGCATAGGCGCCGAGGTCATGGCCGTGCATGGTGGCCTCGGACTGGCCGAGCCGATTGATGTCGACCACGGCCACCAGATTCTTGAGGCCAAAATGGGCCGCGGTGCCGGCCGCTTCCCAAACAGCGCCCTCCGCGCATTCTCCGTCCCCCATCAGGACGAAGGTCCGGCCGGGAGAGCGGCCCAGCTTCTGAGCAAGGGCCATGCCGACGCCGACCGAGAGGCCCTGGCCCAGGGAACCCGTGGCCGCCTTCACCCAGTTCATCCGCGGCGTGGGATGGCCTTCGAGGCGGGAGCTGATCTTGCGGAGGTCCATGAGCTCATCTTCCGGGATGATCCCCGCTTCGGCATAGGCCGCCCAGAGAATGGGCGCGGCGTGCCCTTTGGACAGGACGAATTCGTCGTTGCCCCAGTTTTCTGGATCGCTGACCTCGTACCGCATCTCGCTAAAAAAGAGAGCGGCCATCAGTTCGGCCATGGACAGGCAGGTCGTCGGATGGCCGGATCCGGCCCGGGTGGTCATGCGCAGAGAATGGATGCGCAGCCGTACGGCGATCTTTTGGAGGACCTCGGCTTTCGTCATCGGGTTCATCCTTTCTTATGAAAAGACCGAAAGGAAATTCATTATAATATCAATTAAAAAAGGGAAACAACTCCTAAATTTTTGATTCCCCTATCCCACCTCAAATTCAACATTGAAAGAAGGGGTGGCGCGGTGCGTCGCCGCCCGCCCGCAGCGATCGGAGATGCTCTTAAGAATCTGTCCGTATACTTATTTATCTCCCCTTCCCCTCTTAACTAAATAAGAGGGGCCTCGGAACAGGCAAGCATCTCCGAACAGGCCTACGGAGACGCGCCGCGACAGGACCCCTTCTTTCAACTCTAATTCTCACCTTTCTAGGTGAGAGCCTGCCCCAAAAAATCATCTCGGGAATCCTCTCCGGCGGTTATTGACCCTCCTGGGCACACGTTCGACAATAGGGCGCGAGGTCAAAGCACTGGGCAGAACAGAAGGACCCGATAAATGGATGACATGTACTTGAAGGCCGGGCAGATCCTAGATTTGCTGGGCGAGATCGAGCTCATCATGGCGGAGCTGTACAGACGATTCTCTCATTCCTTCGTCCAGGACAGAGTCCTATGGGCAGACCTGAGTGGGGATAAAAAAGGCAACGCTGGCCTGGCGACCGAACTCAAAAACGCCCTCCTCAAGAACGGCTCGCCCTTCGAGGTCGGGAAAATCAACCTTCTTGTCATCGGCACCTTGCGTCAGGGCGTAGAAAGCCAGTTGGAACGCCTTCAGAGGGGAGAGCTCGGGCGGCAGAACGCCTTCTTCATCGCCCGGGACTTCGAGAAAACTCTGATCGAACAGCGCTTCTACGAATCCATCCGGAGCGAGAACCCGGAATACCGGGCCATCCAGGAAAAGATACGGAATGAGAAAAATCTCCACCTTGAAAAACTGGAGAATTATATCAAGACTCTCTTTCCACTCACCTAAAAATGAGGGAGTTAGGAGGCAACGATGACACTTACAGAAACGCTCGATGAGGCGATTTTGCTTGAGGAAGAGGTTTTTTCTTGCTATGACTTCCTGAGCAAGATCACCCAGGACGGTGCGGCCGAGGATATAAGGAAGCTGGCCCGAGAAGAGAGGAGTCATATTAACGTCCTGGCGACCGGGAAAAATTTTGTCCTCCGGACGCCGGACCTGTTCGGCAAAGAAACCATGCCCGCCGCCGAGATCCGCGAGGGAATCAAGAGCGCGTGCCGCATACGACAGGACCTGGAAAAAAAGAAAATCACTGTTAAGCAGGCCCTGGAGAGACTCTCTGAACTGGAGCAGAAATTCGAAAAGATTCACATGAACACGGCCGTGGAGTTCAAGGATTATTCTTTGAAGAAGCTCTTCGAAGCCCTCGCCCGGGCCGACGCCGAACACCGCCAGCGGCTGGAGCGGCTGGTCGCCCAACTCTGAGCCCGACTATCAGAGCTCTCTCACGGCCCGGGAAAAATGGGGATACAGCTTCAAGGCATGATGGAATTCGGCTTTGGCCTCAGCCTCCTGTCCCAGGCCGCGCAATCCCAATCCCAGAAGATAATGGAGATAAGCTTCCCTCCTGTCGGCCGATTCCTTCTCCCCGAACTTGGCGAAGTAATCCCCGGCCGGGGCCTTCTCCAATCCGGCGCGGGCAAAACGGACCAGGCCCTCAAAAGATTCCCGGGCGCGCGGCTCCTCGCCGACCTTTCTCCAGGACAGTCCCTGATAGTATGTCGACTCGGACGGACCGGCCATAACCTCTGCTGAACGCCGGAACGCTTCCCTCGACTTCTCCCTTTCCCCGATGGAATCAAGGGCGGTGCCGATAAAATAATAGACCTCCGGATCTCTCCCTCCGGCGGCCGGCTTGCCGACCTCGAGGTTTTCGGGGTATTCGAGGGCAGCCTGGAAGTCCTGGAGCGCCTGACCCGCTTTCCCTTCGGCCAGCCGGCGCTGCCCGCGGCCGAGGTGGGCATCGACATAGACACCATGGATCTCCCCCCCTCCTTCCCAGACATGAAAGTGATGGCTTCCCAGAAGCTCGATCGCCCGGTCATGCCGGCCGAGCTCGACAAGCAGGACGACCTCGCGAGACAGGGCGTCGTCCCGTCCGGCTACGACGCTATGGTTCTTGGACAGGACGTCGAGCCGTATCTCCGGTGAGACACCGGAGAGGTCATAGAGCCCATCGAGCTCAGAGTAAAGCCGGGGATCGGCGGGATCGCAGGCAACGGCCTTTTCCAAACATGCCACGGCCCGCGGCAGGTCGTTTTCCACCCGAGAATAAGCGAGGCCGAGGTTCCGGTGGGCGGTGGCGAATGTCCCGTCCAGCCCGACGGCCTTCTCCCATTCTGCCATCGCCGCTTCGGGCAGACGATCAAAAAGCAGGTTCCCGAGATAGTAGGGAGCGCGGGCATCCCGCGGATTATTGCTTTCCGCCCATCTCAGGACGGCAATATCTTCGAGACGGAAGGGAAAGCCATGATCAGGAGGCATCGTCATCGCTTTTTGGAGATGCCGCCGGGCCCCGGACTCATCCCCCAGCTTGTGATAGTAATAGGCCAGGTCATAGTGAAGCATCGGGCCGGAAGCCCCCGCGGCCGTCCCGTTCGCCAGGCGGGAAAGGACGTCGATGGCGTCATCATAAAGACCGCAGGCCGCGTAGTCGGAGGCGAGCTCCAGGTAGTTCTCCGCAGCATCCCGCATCTTGAGCTTCAAGCCGGCCGCCAGATCGTCGGAGTCCTCATCGAAACCGCGGACGGCCCTGATCATTTGGAGCTCATTGGCCGCCCAAAAATCAAGGGGATCGGCGGCCAGGCTCCGCCGGGCTGTTCCTTCCGCTTCCTCGAGCCGGCCAAGCTTCCGGAGAAGAGTCGCTTTGATGTTGCCGGCCCGGCTGTCCGACGCGTTTGTCCCCACCGAGCGTTCGGCCTGTCCGAGGGCTTCACAATATCGCTGCCGGCCGGCTGCGAGCTCGGCCATCTGAGCCGCGGCCGCCGCCGTCCAGCCGGCGTCCCAGGAAGCGCGGCCGAAGGCCTCCTCGGCCTCCGGTGCCTTCTCCAAGAACCTCAGGGCGACTCCCCAATAATAAAGCGCTTCTCCGTCCTTGGGCCGGGTGTAATCCTCTCCCGCCCGGGCGACCGCCCGGAGGAGATGCGCCTCCGCCTCTTCAAACATCCCCCTCATCAGGTAGAGCCGTCCGAGGGCCGTGTGGATATGGGAATCGTCCGGGTCCCTTCTAAGAGCTTCCTCATAAAAGGGGTAAGGCTCGAGGGCGGGGTTGTAAAACTGCTCGAGGCGAAGGCCCGTGAGATACAGCTCCTCGTTCGTCTTGATCTCCGGCGGCGCCGGAGGCGGAATCACTGGATCGGGCAGAGGAATCACTTCTTTCTTTTTCGGCCGGTAGGCGACAAGTTCCCGACGGTCCTCGGCAGCCAGGGAAAGGCGCAGGGATTCCGGCTCCACAAGCTGCGGCAGCTGGACCTCGGACGTGAACGGTTCGCCGGGACCGATATCGGTCGTCTTTTCAAAAACCACCTTCCCCCCCGCCTCCAGGACGATCCGCGCATTTTTCCGGACAGCCGTCGTGACGAAACCCAAAAAGACTCTGCCGCCTCCCCTCACCTCCAGGTTGCAGGCGGCCTCGGCATTGGCGTTCTTGACCGCTCCAATGGCGCGGAGAGGATACCAATATTGGGTGACCGTCTTGACTTCGCCCGGCCTGACCCAGCTGTAGTCGGGCTGGTTATCCGAGAACGACCCGAACATGAGCTCGAGGTAGGGGCCGTCGCGGTCGGTCAGGATCTTCTCCCAGCGCGCCCCCTCGCTCCCGGTACCCCAGGTCCAAAGTTTTTTCCCCGGGACGAGCCTGTGGTCACCCACAAAGACGACGCCGGCGTTTTGGCCATGGTCGTATCCCGCGAAGAAATCTTCTTTGGACCCAAAGGCAAAAAAGGAGGTCGGCGAGGGATGGTTTTTCCACCAGGAGACGTCCACCCCTTTCGTATAGTCGACGCCGTTATAGACCTCGCGGGAGATAGGCCAGTGGGAGAATTGGTTCTTCCCGTGAAAGGTCGCCAATCCCGTGCCCGGCGGGAAGATGATCTGATAGTCTTCGTTGGCGTGGACGGCGACGTTGGCCCAGCAGAGGACCGAGTGAGCGAAAGGCGTGCGGTTGATGATCCTGGTACTGACTTCGAGGACGGAACTTTCCGGCCGGATGGTCAGACCGACGACCCAGCGCATCCGCTGGCGGAGCTCGAGTTCCCCCACCCAGGCGGTCTTGCTCCCGTCGGCCGCTTCAGTGATCGTCCAGTCCACCGGCATGAAGGTCGTGGCCCGGTGATGATGGGGGATGTTCCACTCTACGCCCCCCGAGATCCAGGCGCCGAGCATTCCAATGAGCGCCGGCTTGATGACGTGCTGACGATAGAAAAAATCGTAGCCGTTCGTCTTATCCACCGCCTGGAAGATCCGGCCTCCGACCTCGGGAAGGACGCAGTAGCGGACGTATCTGTTTTCCAGAACAAGGGCCGCATACGGCTTGTCCACGCGCTCGTCGGTCAGCACATCGAGGAAGGGATAGGGATAGACCGGACCCTTGGCGCCCTGATAGGCCCTCCCAAAATAAAATATCGGGTTGCGCTCGGGCGGGCCGGGAAGATAGGTCGGAATGACGATCGTCTCCTGCCGGATCCTGACTGCTGAATCGCCCGGCCGAGAACTCGCCGTGCTGGAAACGATGATGATAGCGAGGCCAGCCAGCAGGATGTAAAGCCGACCGGAAGTTTTCTTTCTCATCTGTTCCTCCCAGGGGAGGGCTTTCCTCACTCTTAGCAACTCTCCCGCTGGAAGTCAACCGCCCCTAAAAAGAGTCTGAGCGTTTCTCACCGCAAAGGCTTCCGGATGGGCTGACCGTCCGGTCAAGACGACCAGGAGCGCGGGAAAAAAAGCTTCTCGAAAAGGGCCAGGGCGTAGAGGTCGGTCATTCCGGCGATGAAGTCGGCCGTCCGCCTCTCCGCTGAATCTCCCTTTGGGTAAGGCTTGATGTAGGCGCCGGGACTGGCCAGCACATAGCGGTAGAGGTCCGTCAGGATCTTTTTGGCCTTCTCCACCTCTTCTCTGGCAAACGGACTGTTGTAGACCCTCTGGTAAAGAAATTCCCTGAGGTCGATCAGCGCCGTCAGGACCTCCTCGCTCATGACGATCTTCTCCAAGTCGGCCTTAAGGCTGGACTTGATCACGGACTCGACCAGGCGGTCGATGCGGGAGGCAGGCCACTTGCCCAGGCTCTTGAGGAAGGCGGAGGGGATGTCTTCGTCCTTGATGATCCCGGCGCGGATGGCGTCATCGATGTCGTGGTTGACATAGGCGATGACATCGGAGATCCGGACGATCTGTCCTTCCAGGGTTTTGGCCATCTCGCCGGGGTCGGACTCCAGGATCTCTCCCCGGCCCTTGGAGTGCCTGGCGATGCCGTCCCGGACCTCGGCCGTAAGGTTCAGACCCTTGCCTTCGTATTCCAGTTTCTCCACGACGCGCAGGCTCTGCTCGTAATGGCTGAATCCTTCAGGAAGAAGTACGTCCAGCGTGTCCTCACCGGCGTGGCCGAACGGGGTATGGCCGAGGTCGTGCCCCAGGGAGATCGCTTCCGTCAGGTCCTCGTTGAGCCGCAGGGCTTTGGCGATAGTCCGGGCGATCTGGGAGACCTCCAGGGTGTGGG
>DQHV01000231.1 GCA_003524335.1 Candidatus Aminicenantota bacterium
TCTGCTTGATCCGGCCGACGATCTCCTGGTAGAGCTTTTCCTGGAGCGCCTCGGTCGGTTTCAGCACGGCTTCCAGGTACTTGTTTTCGGCCTTAAGGTATTCGAGGACCTTGGGGTTTTCGCGCTCCTTGAGCCAGTAGTAGTTGTCAACCCGGGTTTTCCCGAATTCCTGGAATTCCTTAATGATCTTTTCGGCAACCGGCGGCTGTGGCCCGGGCTCGGCCTTCTGGCAGGCGACATCGCCCAGCCCAAGAACAGAGGCCAGGCAGAAGATGGCCAGAAGAAATCGGGACGATTTTCGGCGGTCCATAAGATCCTCCTTTTAATTGGTTCTAAGAGCCTTCGCTTGACAGGTTCTATATTTCCTTAGCAAATATATTCCGGAAAAAGACTGGCGAGATGCTGTCGTGGTTCTGGAGGCCGATGTAGCCTTCGGCGGCGAAATCTTTGATCTTGCCGCGAGGTTCCATCTGCCAATCGACGACCTGGGTCCCGTTCAGCTCGATGCGGACCCGTTTTCCCTGGCAAGTGATCCTCATGTGGTTCCATTCGCCGGTCGGTTTCGAGACGTCCTTGAGCGGGGCCTCGGCATCATAGATCCCAGCCGTCTTGTGAATACCGTCGCCCGCGTCATAAATCTGGACCTCGAAGGAATGATAGATGTAGTCATCGCTCGTCGGCAGGTCGGGGATCCGATAGAAGATGCCAGAATTGGTGTTTTTCTCTGAGCACTTGAATTCGAGGTCGAGGACGAAGTCCCGCCATTTCTTCACGCTGTACCAGAGAAGCCCCATCCCCCCCTGGGATTTCAGCACGCCCGTCTTCTCGTCCAGCTCGAAATGCCCGGGGCCGTAATGGTTCCAGCCGTGCTTCGAGTAGCGCAAGTTGGACCTCGGCAGGAGACCCGTGAAGTCCTTGTAGTAGGTCAGGGCCTGGATGTTTTCGAGGCCTTTTCGAGTGGCCGGCTCGGGAGTCAATGCCTCTTTTTCATTCTCGTATTCAATCGTCAGATAGCCGGCATAGTCCTGGAGGGTCAATTCCGCCAGGATGTCGTGCAGGCCCGCCTTGCCCTCTCCGATGGCCACGTCGTCGACCTTCTTGTCCGTCCCGAAATCGCTCCGGTCTTTGAGGTGGACGTCGATGATTCGTCCCTTGAGAAGCCTCAGGGCGTCCAGCGGCCGGATGCCGCCTCTCATCCAATGTCCGGGATCGGCACAGGCGCCTATGCGGTCGTCAAGTCCTTGGATGTGAGCGATCACGGTCTGGGGCTTGGCGTATTTGGATGGCTCAGGATGGTTGTGGACGGCGATCCGGATGTCGTATTCCTTGACCAGTTTGTCGAGGACGGGGAAATCCGCGTCCTCGGGCTCGGCGGCGATCACCTGGATCCCCATTTTCCGGGCGAACTCGAATGCCTTGCGCATCTCGGGCTCGGTCCGCCCGATGTCCACGACTCCGTATCCGATGACCTCTACTCCGGCCTCGCCCAGCTTCTTGCGGACCAGGTCGATTTGAGCGTCGGTCATAAGGTGGCTGAAGNNGTCCAGCACTGCATGGCCACGGGGAATTTCTTGATCCGCACCTGGCTCAGGTCATCTTCCGCCGCCGCTCCGGGGGGCCGGGCCGAGGCAAAGACCAAAGCCAAGCCGGTCAGGGCCATAAGAACCAGCATATTCCTCTTCAATTTTTCTCCTCCTCCGGAGTCCGGTCATTGCCGGGATCGTCCGGCCGATCTCAAATTTTATCCCCGGGCCCCCTGCGTTTCCCTTATCTCCTTGAAAAAGAAAAGGAAGACGAAGGCGCAGAGGATGGTCAGGAAACAGGGCACGAGAAAGACATGGGTCCAGTTGGTGGCTTCATTCCTGGTGAACAGATCATGCACCCACCCGGCGAACAGGCTGCCGATATAGTTGCCGACTCCGTAGGTGACCAAGGTGATCAGACTCTGGGCGGAATGCCGGATATCCCGCGGGGCGACAGTATCCACATAGATAAAAGCCGCGGCGAAGAAAAAGACGAAACAGAACCCGTGCAAGGCCAGCGAGGCGATAACCAACCAAGAGGGCTGCCCGATGGCGAAGATGATGTAGCGCAGCGGCCAGGCGAGGATTCCCAGGACGAGGATCTTACGAATCCCTATCCTGGAGATGAGATAGGGCAAAAGAAAAGCGAGGACGAAGATCTCCGCCACCTGGGCGATGGTCATCACCCAGGGCAGGATCGTGCTCGAGACACCGATCTTCTGCGAAGTGAGGAAGGGCGCAGTGAGAATATAGTAAAACATCAGCTCCGTGGCGACGACGAAAGCGATAATGATAAAGACCAGGAAATTCCGATCCTTCATCATCTTCAAGGCTTCGAGGAAAGCCCAGGGTTTCACGCCTTCTTTTCGGGGCGGAGTATGGGGCAACGAAAACGCCTGGATCCCCATGATGATGGAAAAGACCCCCGCCAGGAGGAGCATATCGCCCTTGAAGGCGAGGCCGCTCGNNCCCCAAACGCGGATCTTGCCGAACTCTTTTTCCGAGTTCTGGAGGTTGATGAAGGCGATGGAATTGGTCAGGGCCAGAGTCGGAGCATACAGAAAGCAGTAGACTAGCATCAGCCAGACCATCGTTCCGTAGGCGGTGGTTAAGGCGATCAGGATCAGGAAGATTCCTCCGGCGAGCTGGAGCCCGGCCACGACTTTCTGGCTGGCCAGATAGCGGTCGGCCACCTGGCCGCCGATGAACGGGGCGATTATCGTGGCCAGCGGGAGCAGGCTGTAAATCAGGCTGAACTGGGCGCCGCTGAACCCGAGGGTGTTCTTGAGGTATTCGGAGAGGACTGGGGCCCAGGAGCCCCAGATGGCATATTGCAGGAACATCATGAAGCCGAGGCGAAAACGGACGCTCATGGACGACTCTCCTGTGGGTAGTTGGTATTGTTTACCGAAATTCAGGAAGGCTGTCAAGCCGGGGGTTCAGGCTTTGTAGATATGGTCCAGGAGGTCCATGATGCTCCGGATCGATGTCTCGACGAACTCAAGCCCGATCTCAAAGGTCTGGCCGTCGCCGCTCGGAGTGACCCATTTCACTTCGCCCGCCGCCTGGATGAGGCGGCGTGTCTTCGGCGACTGCAGTTTGATGGAGACTATGGTCCCCACCGGAAAGGACACATCAGAATCGAGCTTCAGACCGCTCGGAGAGGCGTTCTTGGTCCGGCCATAATAGAGGACTTTTTCTCCGCGCCGGCCGGTGCTGTCGCGCGGCGTCAGGGTGATCGTGCACCCGTCTTCGCGGCGCGGCTCCCTTCGGCGGTCGGGGTCTGCCCGGCTTCCTTCTTTCTTCCGTTTTTTCCAGAACATGGTTTCTCTTTTTTAATCCAATTCCCGGAAATATTCAACCCCTTTCTTTCTTCTCCTTGGGTTTGTCATCACTTCTTGACATCTTTTTTCCCCAACGATAAGATGGCCGGGAGTTCATCACCATGCCGACGCAGATCGGAATCATCCTGGGAATCATGGTTCTCGCCTATGCCCTCGCCAAGGCCAGACGGCTGACAGTTGAGATCAGCATGTTCCTGGCCGCTCTGGTAGGTGGCCTGGCCGGCATCATTTTCCGGACCCCTCCGGCCGGAGAGCTCATCCGGCACCTTGTCGAGGGATCCGCCACCTACTTGGACGTCATCCTCGTCTTCTCCACGGCCACGATCTTCATGGCCATCGTCAATGAATCGGGAGGGGTGAACTATGTGGTCAGGGCGACCATCCGGGCCTTCCACAACAAAAGGCTGGCCGCCCTGATCGTCCTGATGATCATCGTGCTCATCCCCGGCGCCCTGACGGGAGCGGGGAGCATCTCTCTTCTCGTCGTCGGCGCGCCGGTCGCGATGGCCCTGAAGCTGCTGGGGATTTCTCCGAAACGCGCCGCCGCCATCCTGTTTATCATAGCCGGGCTGAGCGCCGCTGCTCCGCCCGTCAACATCTGGGCCATGATCCTCTGCGCCGGGACGGCCATTCCCTATGTCGGGTTTGAGCTTCCCCTCGCCGTGCCGGTTCTGATATGCGGAGTATTCACGATGCTCGTGCTGGGCTGGAGGAAGGAGCGGTCCATCGACCTGGCCACCGCCCTCCAAGAGATGCCCAAAGTTCCGGCCAGAATGACCTGGTGGAGGGTTCTCCTTCCCTTCCTGGTCTTTTTCGGGTCGGTGGCCGCATATCGCCTCTTTCCATTCCAGACGCCGATCCTCGGGCTGCCATTACAGTTCACGATGTCCGCTTTGGTCGCCTGGCTGGTCAGCCCCCACAAGATAAAGATCCTATCTCTGTCCAGGGACACTGTAAAACGCCTTTTGCCGCTCATCTCCACCGTCGTCATTGTCGGGATGCTCCAGCAGATCATGACGGCCACCGGCGTCCGTGGCCTGCTGTCCTATGCCGTGATCAGTATCCCGCTTGTCTTCCTGCTTGTCTCCCTGGCGATCATCATACCCGTCTCCGAGGGTGTCCTGACCTACGGAGCCGCCGCGGTCCTGGGGATCCCCCTGATCTGGTACCTGGATTCCATCGGCTTCCACGCGACCGTGGCCATCGCCGGACTGACCCTGCTCTGGCCGCTGGGTGACGGTCTTCCGCCCACAGCCCTGATCGGTCGGCTCAGCGTCATGGTCTCGGAGTACAAGGGTTCTTACTGGGAGTTCCTCAGGACCACGTGGCTGCCCTGGCTGTTCATCACCATCGTGGGTATTCTCATGGTCGTCTACAGCGCCAAGCTCTCCTTCTTGGTGCGATGGAGCATGTAGGAAAGGGGGTGTCATGCCGATCATCATGATTTTCTACTATCTTATCACGGCCTACCTTGTGGTCCTCCTGGCCTGGAATTTCGTACGGGAAAAGAAAAAGACCGAAGACATGGCCTTGTATCTTTTGGTCCTTATCCCCCTTGTGCTGAGGATCCTGCGCCTAAAATAGAGGAGGAAAAATAGCCATGAAGCGGCCCGGCCTCGTCAAAGCCGTTCTGATAGTCCTGTTTCTCATTTTTCTCATCCAGGGCGGCCTCCGGCTCTATCGCCACCGCCATTTCGACGTCCCGGTGGTAACCGGCCCGGGAGTCACCCGGGTCGCGCACCTCAGCGATTTCGGTCCGGGTCTCAAGGGAACGATGGCCGACACGCTGGTCTACTTCCTGGACGGGACAGAGCCCGGGGGCAAGGCCATCCTCATGTCCAACACCCACGCCAATGAGCCGGAGGGACTGCTGGCAGCCCTCCTGATGCTCGAGAACGCGGTGGTCGAAAAAGGGTCACTGATCATCATTCCCCAGTTCAATAACAGCGCCGGACGAAACACCAGGCCGGGGGACGGATATCCGCTTTATTTTGAGATCCCGACAGACTGGGGGCTGAAAACATTCCGAATGGGCAATCGCGACGCCTCACCCCTCGACCAATGGCCCGATCCCGACGTTTATATCCACTACCCGGACCGGCAACTCCTTTCTTATATCGATGCCCGAAATGTCAACCGGACTTGGCCGGGACGCCCGGGAGGCCCGCTGATGGAGAAGGTAACTTTCGCTGCCATGGAGATTATGCGCCGCGAGAAAGTCGACGTCGCTGTCGACATCCATGGCGCCGAGACTATGTTTCCGGTGACGAACTGCATCGTCGCACCCGAGAAGTCGAATCGGATCGCCACCATGGCATCGCTCACGGTCAAGGCCAAGGAAGGCTTCGACAGCCATGTCGAGCCCTCGCCGGCCGGCTTCCGCGGCCTTTCCCACCGGGAGATCGGAGATTTCTCGGACACGCTCCCTTTCCTTCTCGAAGCGCCCATCCCCTTCCTCGATCAGCCGACCGGCCCCAAGACCGTGAAATTCCTCCTCGACGGCAAGGACCCCTTCCTGTTGAGCCTGGCCCAGAAAAAAAAGCTGTTCGTCGCCTATGATGCCTCGGGCTGGCCTCTGGAAAAGCGGGTCGGCCAGCATTGTTCAGTCACCCTGGAAATCATCCGCCAATATTCCAAGAAAAATCCTGACCGGTCCATCCTGGTCCGGGATATCCCGCGCTATGCCGAGATCGTCCAGAATGGAGTCGGCCATTACTTTCATGATCCATCCCGGGCGGAAAGGGACCGCATCTATCCGAATTGATTATGCCGGAGATAACCCTATTTCCCCTCGGGCCGGCCGGCCGCTTCCATCCAAAGAAAAAAGGAGGTTAGACGAATGATGAAAAAAGCAACGATCGTTTCCGTCATGGTCCTTGCCCTGCTGCTAATCGGGCTGACGATCTTGCCGCGTGCCCATCAGCCCCTGTCGGCCGATACGGCCAAGGAGGACTTTTCCGGGGACAGCTGTACGGTTATCATGGTGGCCAAGGGGGCCTCGGTTGACGGATCGACCATGGCCACTCACACCTGTGACTGCGGCGTCTGCGACTGGACCTGGCGCCACATCCCCGCCGCCGACCACAAACCCGGAGAGACACGCAAGATCTACCACATCAACCAGTACAAGACCTGGCCTCCCGAGCAGGGACTCAAATGGGACCTTTACAAGAACGACTTCACGGGATTGGAGATACCGGAGGTTCCGCATACTTACGGCTACCATCATGGGATGTTCGGGTACATGAACGACCAGCAGTTGGGCATCGGCGAATCGACCATCGGCTGCGTCCGCAAGCTTTACAACAACACCCCGACTCCGTCCTTCGACATCACCATGCTCACCCTCATCGCCATGGAGCGCTCGAAGACAGCACGTGAAGCCATCCAGCTCATGGGGTCGCTGGCCGAGAAATTCGGCTATGGCTTCAATGACGGCGGTGAGATGCTCGCCGTCCACGACCCGAACGAACTCTGGGTCTTCGAGATCATGCCGGCCGGGCCGCTGTGGACGCCGAAGACGGGAAAGCCGGGAGCGGTCTGGTGCGCCCAGCGGGTTCCGGACGACCAGGTCAGCGTCTGCCCCAATGAGTCGCGGATAGGAGAGGTCGACCTCAAGAACAAGGAGTTTTTCCTGGGTTCGGCCCATCTGGTTTCCTTCGCCGTCGAGCAGGGCCTTTACGATTCCAAGGCCGGAAAGCCATTCAGCTGGAAGAAAGCCTACTCTCCGGCAGAAGGGAGCGCCGTCAGCAGCGACGGACGCAGGGCCAGGTTGTGGCGCTTTTTCAACCTTGTCGCGCCGTCCCTTAACCTTAGCCCTGACACGCCGAACATGGATTTTCCCTTCTCGGTCAAGCCCGACAAGCCAATCTCCGTCCAGGACGTGATGAACATGACGAGAGACCGGTCACAGGGGACGCGTTTTGACCGGGTCAAGGGGATGCGGGGCGGCCCGTTCAGCAACCCGAATTACTATGGCACCACACGGACGATCGGCACGCCGAGCGTCGAGTACACCACCATCACCCAGTGTCGCGGCTGGCTGCCCGCCCCGATCGGCGGCATTGTCTGGCTGAGTTTCGGGCTCCAGGAGACGTCCTGCTACATGCCGCTCTATGCCGGCATCAGCGATGTCCCGGCTTCCTTCAAGATCGGCGATCACTGGGTTTTGAACCGGGATTCCGCGCGCTGGGCCTTTGACTATGTGGATTTCCATACTCAGGCGGTCTATAACGCCGCCTTGGAAGAGGTCAAGAAAGCCCAGGCCGAATGGGAGGCTAAGACGGTCTCCCGGATCCCCGAGATCGACAAGGAGGCCCTGGAACGGTTCAACCGGTCCCCGCTGGAAGGCATCGGCTATCTCGATGGCTTTTGCCTGAGCCACGCGGATAATGTCGTCAAAGCCTGGTGGAAGCTCGGCGATGACCTTTTCGTCCGCTTCAACAAGCTCGGCTATTACGACGCCGAAAAAAGGGCTTGGGACCGGAACAGGACCGTCTATCCGGAGTGGTGGAAGAAGGCGATCAAGGTATGGGATGCCATCTCCGAACCCGCCGAGAAATAAATGGGAAACGGGCTTTTTCGAGCACGCCCCTCGCCTTGACCGAGGAGATAAAAAGCATATAGAATGGGTTAAAAAGGAGATTCTCAGATGAAGAAAAGATCCCCAACCCCAGTCATTTGCCTTGCCCTACTTATCATTTTTTCGCTTTCTCTGGGTTTTGGCCAGACGTCAGTCCCCAAGGCCAAGCTGCCGGTCCTGACGACGTCGGCCGGCCAAAGCAATGATGTCACGACTGTCAACATCGTCCTCGAAGAGGCCGGCATCGGGTTCGAC
>DQHV01000037.1 GCA_003524335.1 Candidatus Aminicenantota bacterium
TGCTCAAGAACCCGCCCATCCTCATCCTCGATGAGGCTACGTCCGCCCTGGACACCGAGTCCGAGAGGCTCATCCAGATAGCCCTGGCCAACGTCATGAAGGGCCGGACCACACTGGTCATCGCCCATCGCATCTCGACCATCCGCAACGCGGACCGGATCTTTGTCGTGGACTGCGGCCGTATCGCCGAATCCGGGACCCACGAAGAGCTTTACGGCCTGAACGGGATCTACCGGAAACTCTACGACCTGCAGTTCCCCGAGGGGGAGGAGGCCATCCCATGAGGAGCATGACGGGGTACGGAGAGAAGAGGTTCTCCTCGCCGGGCCTTCGCGCCAAGATCAGCATCAAGAGCCTCAACCATCGCTTTTTCGACTGGAACTATAAGGGAACGCCGCTTGGCGACGCCGAAAACAGGCTCCGGGCACTGGCCCAGCGGAAGCTCCTGCGCGGCCGGATCGAGGCGGCGGTCGACATCGATTTTCTGGACCCGTCGAGCTGGGAGATCGCGATCAATGAAGCTCTTCTCGAAAAGGTCCTGGCCACGATGGAGAAGGCCTCCCGGCGGTTGGGGAAGGCTGTCAGCTTCACGGTGGATAACATCTTCCGTATCCCTCAACTGGTCGAGATCCGGCGCCGGGAACTGACCTCAGAGGCGAAGTCCTTCCTGGAGAGGGCCTTCGATGAGACCCTCGACGAGCTCCTCAAGGAGAGGCGCCGCGAAGGGCGGGAGACCGCCCGCCAGGTCCGGCGTCACTTGCTCTCAATCAGGCGTTCGCTCCGGCGCGTCGAAAGCATGGCCCGGACCCAGCCGTTATTCATCCGGGAAAAATTGACCCAGCGGATGAAGGATCTCAACGGCGACCGGCTCCTCGGTGGCGAAAAAGTCGAGGGAGAGGTGGCTTACCTGGCCCAAAAGGCTGACATCGCCGAGGAAATCGTGCGGCTGAGGAGCCACATCGACGCCTTCGGACAATGGGTCCGGGAGGGGCAGGAGGAGCCGGTGGGGAGGATGCTGGACTTTCTTTCCCAGGAGGTCGCTCGGGAGGCCAACACCATCAACTCCAAGAGCCAGAATATTTCCATCACCAAGGAGAGCCTGGTCATCAAGGGAGAAGTGGAGAGCATCCGCCAGCATATCCAAAACATCGAATGAGCGGAAAGATGATATACGTGATCTCCGGACCTTCAGGCTGCGGGAAATCGACCCTCATCCGGCGCGTCCTCGCCCGCCTCGACGGCGTCAGGTTCTCGGTGTCCCACACGACGCGGGAGCAGCGGGAGTCAGAGGTCGAGGGGAAGGACTATTATTTTGTCAGCCAGGATCGATTCCTTCGCCTGGTCAAGCAGAAGGCCTTTGTCGAGTGGGCGATCGTCCACGGCGCTTACTATGGGACCTCCAGGCGTGAGCTGACCAAGGACGGGAATCTGGACGTCATCCTGGACATAGATGTCCAGGGAGCTGACCAAGTCCGGAAGAAGATCAGGACGGCCGTGTTCATCTTTGTGCTGCCGCCGAGCTTCCGGGAGCTCCGGAAGAGGATTGAAAAGAGGGGCTTGGACAGCGCCGCGGCCATGCGGAAGAGGCTGGCCACGGCCAGAAAAGAAGTCCGGTCCTACACCTTGTTCGATTATGTCGTGGTCAACGATCGTCTCGAGACGGCCGGGCGCGAGCTCGAATCCATCTTGCGCTGCCGGCGAGCCCGTCTGGCCGCCCGGANNTCGATGTCCAGGTCATCATGACTCCGAACGCCGCCCAGCTCATCTCGCCCCGCCTGTTCAGCGCCCTCTCCGGCAAGAAGACCGCGGTCGACCTCTTCGGCGATGACGACTCGGACCGGATTGCCCACATCTCTTTGGCCGAGGAAATCTCGCTTCTGGTCATCGCTCCGGCCACGGCCAACATCATCGCCAAGCTGGCCAGTGGAGTCGCCGATGACTTCCTGTCCACCCTTTACCTGGCCGTGCGCTGCCCGGTTCTCGTGGCCCCGGCGATGAACGAGGCCATGTATCTCCATCCTCAGACCCAGGCCAATATCCTCAGACTCCAGTCTGCCGGAGTCGAGCTCGTCCTGCCAGAAATGGGATACCTGGCCTGTAAAGAGGAGGGATGGGGCCGCCTTGNNACACTCCCGAAAAAATTATCGAGCACGGCCTGGCGCTCCTCGAGAAGAGCGAGAGCCTGAAGAGGAGGACGGTCCTCGTCACGGCCGGTCCGACCCGTGAGCCCCTCGATCCCGTGCGTTTCCTGTCCAACCGCTCCTCGGGGAAAATGGGGTATGCACTGGCCGGAGAGGCCCTCCGGCGGGGAGCGCGGGTCATCCTTGTCTCAGGACCGACCTCGCTCTATCCTCCGCCCGGAGCGGAGCTCCGGCCGGTCGAAACTGCCGCCGCTATGGCCCGGGAGGTAAAGAAGAACCTATCCCGGGCCGATGTCCTGATCATGGCCGCGGCGGTGGCCGATTTCCGGCCCGCCGACAGGTCTGAGCAAAAGGTCAAGAAGGAGGAAGCCCCGCCGGCCTTGAAGCTTGTCCCCACAGAAGATATCCTGGCGTCCTTGGCCCGGCCGGGCGGCCGGTCAAAGAAAGTCATCGTCGGGTTCGCCGCCGAAACCAGGGATGTCATCGCCAACGCCTCGAGGAAGCTCCGGGAGAAGAAGCTCGATCTGATCGTGGCCAACGACGTCTCCCGGGAGGGGATCGGGTTCGATTCGGATTTCAACCAAGTGGTGATCATCGACAAGAAAGGGGCGGTGGTCGAATCGCCGATCGTGAGCAAGCGGGAGATCAGCCGCCTCGTCATGGACCGGGTCGAGGTATTGCTTGGCAGAAAAAAATAAGCGGCTCCTCCAGGGCCTGGAACAGGAGCTCCGCTTCCTCTCCGAGATCGGAGCGGAATTCATCTTTACCTCGGAGGCGAAGAATAAACCTAGGCCGGGGCACCAAGGGGCGGCTGGGGAGCCGGCTGAGATAAGAACGGCTCCTGCCGGGCCGGTCCGGGAAGTCGATGAAGAGAAGCAGCGCGTCCTCCGCGTCCTGGAAGAAAAAATCCTCCGCTGCACGCTCTGCCCCCTCTCTCAAGGAAGGACCCGTGCGGTCCCCGGAGAGGGAGACTATTCCGCTCCGCTTATGTTCGTCGGTGAGGGCCCCGGGGCCGACGAGGACATCCAGGGGCGCCCGTTCGTGGGCAGGGCCGGTCAGCTTCTGACCAGGATCATCTCGGCCATGAACTACCGGCGGCAGGACGTCTACATCACCAACGTCGTCAAGTGCCGCCCGCC
>DQHV01000403.1 GCA_003524335.1 Candidatus Aminicenantota bacterium
TCCCGCTCGCCCACGATGAACTCCCCGGCCCACGGTCGGAGAATGATGTCCGTGACGGCCGCCAAATCGAGCGGCTCTCTTGTGAAGAGATCGATATCGTCCGAAACCCGATGTCCGAGGTAAAAAACGGATAGCGCCGTTCCGCCGGTCAGGAAGAACGCGTCTTCAACGATCGGGTCGCGGCTCAGGTCTGCCAGGACGGATTTTTGAGCCGGGGAAGCATAGCCCAGGGAAAATTCTTTAAGGATTTCCATAGTATTCCAAGATCCTTGTCCATTTGGCGACGGCGCGAGAAGATAACCTCAGCGAAGGCATGATCCTCCGGATCTCATCCAGCCGGAAAAAACGCCACGCATCCACCACTCGACCTCTTTCCAAAAAACGGGATAAATACCAGCGAAAGGCATCTTGAATGGGTGAATCCCGGGCCTCTTGGATCCTTCGGCTCAGCGTCGACTCCTCGGTCAGCTCCGGATAGTCCCAGAATACGGCTTTCAACGGATTCCATGCCGATTTTCCAGCCGGGGCCGGCGCCGGTTTTCCCGCTTCAGGTTTCTCATAATCTACGGCCTCCATTCGGTATGGGGCGGGAGTCTCGCGGACCCGGCTCACGCCGCTGCGAAAACCGATCTTTTCAAAATCCCGCCCATCTATTCCGGAAACGACGGCAACGGGCTTTCCGTGATTGGTGACGATGATGTCCTCTATCGCCGCCGCCCGGAGTATTTCCGACGTTTTGCTTTTAAGTTCCCGTACATTGATGAAACGCATGTCGAAGTCCTTTGTGACTACAAATGCAACCCAAATATAGCTACAAAAGATTAGTTTGTCAAGAAAGATTTTGCTGAGGGGCGCTATCCGAGCAGCCGGAGAAGATTCTCCTGGGTGAAGGCTAAAAGACTGTCCGGGTCTTCGATGAAGGCCCGAACGTCCGTTTCGATGAGGTTCCATCGGGCCTCGCTGACAGCCCGGCCCAGCATGGCCCGCCAATTCCTCTCCTGACCAATCCGGCTCTGGTTTGCCCCATCGATCGCTCCTCGACTACTTGGGGCGCCTTCCCCGCTTCCCTCCCTGTTCCGCTCCTGGGCCAGGGCATTCCTGAACATCAGAAGATTAGGCTCGAGCTCCGGCCACTTGGACAGAAACCAGAAGAGGTCGAAATAATCCCGTCCCTTGATATATTCGCGCGTCAGAATGGCCGCTGCTTTCCCGGCTAGGAGTGAAGGGAGGTCGTGGTGCTGAATGAGGACCGGGATGTGCATGTTGACGAGTGTTTTCACGCCGGTCGCTCCGCCGGGCGGTTTGGTGTCAATCTCGAGCGCGATGGACAATTTCTGTTCCCTCCGCCCGGCGAGCCCCAGCTCGGCTAAAAGCTCCGCGAACCTGAAAACGGCCCGTTGGACGGTCTTTTCCCGGCCAAAGTGCAAGTAGACAACGTAGCCGGCCGCGGCCAGGCCGCTTTCGATTTTCCGCATGGCGCCCGTGAACTCCTCGGGCTCCCAGTCCGGGCCCGCGGAGAAATCCAAATCCTCCGAAAACCGGCCGATACGCCAAAGAAACCGGAGAGCCGTGCCCCCCATGAAGAAGAGCCGCGTGTTGAGGCCTTCCCTTTGCATGAGCCAGAGAACGTAATTCTGGATATACTCCCGCAGCCCGTGGAGCCCGAGAGAGGGACGTTCGCGGGCGACCTGGAGAGCGATGTCTTTCACTCTTGTCCCTCCCTGTTCTCCCGGATGTAGGCCGCCGCTGTGTCCACAGCCGCCGCAAAACCAGGCTTGCTGACGAGAACCGCCCAGCTTCTGAGCTTGTCCTCGTCCAGAATATTCATATTCTGCAGGCGCAGGCCTTTCAGCCAGTCGGTTGAAAACTTGCCGATGCGCGTGGCGATATACATTTTATCGAGCAGGGCTTTCTCCGGCCCGGCGATAATAAAGACGTCACTGCCGCGTTCGATTTTCTCATATCCCGCGAAAAAAGTCGGCTGGACGTGGTGGTAAAAATAGCGCCTGCCCTTGGCCGTGAATTCGATGCCGCGGGCGGTCGTGATCGATGTCGGATTGAAGACCGCCTCCGGGATCAGCCCATAGAATCCGAGCGCCCACTCGAGCGAGAGGTAAGAGGGCTGGACGACCATGTTCGCGATCACGGCTTCGGAGACGTCCCGGGCCCGGTAGGGCTCCTCGATGAGGTACCAGCCCCGGCGGATCCGGCAGAGCTTCCCGGCCCGAGACCAGCGCGAAAGCTGGACCTCGATGTGGACTGGGGCGTCGTCGAAAATCCGAAGCATGGAGGAATGGAAAAGCGGCCGGTCCGAGAATTCTTTCAGGAACTCTTCCCACTTCATGTAGATAACTTAACACATGTGTTAAGAAAACGCAATATATCACCCAAAGACTCCGTATCCGAATTCCCTGAAATACGGGTCGAAGAGGAGGGTGCCCCTATCTTATGTTGATGCTTTGCGTTAGCCCGGCAAAGACGCCCCCCTCGGCCCGCCGGGAGCCTTGAGAATCTTCTTGACATCTCAGGGGAGGGGATTTATCCTCCTCTCACAAGCAGTAGTTGCTAATGTCTAGGGAGGGAGCTATATCTTCTTAGCATTCGCCAGGGGAGAGGGGTCCACGTCTTCGTGCTTCGGGAAGATATGTGCAGGGCGACCTGCATTCCGTTTCTTCAACTAAGGGGTCAATAAGAAGGAGGGTCATGATGAAAAAGAGGAGTATCTTCATTGCGGCCGTCGGCGCGCTCTTGGCCTTCGTGCTTATCGCGTCTTCGGGTGAGAAGGCCAAGACCGCTCAGGACAAGCAGGCCAAGGGCAGCGAGATCCGGGCCCAGTACGTCCCGGACAGGATCCTGGTCAAGTTCAAGGACGACCCGAGCGGCATGATGGCCGAGGCGGGCCGGACCCAGGCCGAATATCTCCTCAACCTGAAACGGCTCAAACACTTCAGCCGGATCGACGTCAACGTGTATCAGATAGAGGGCTCCGTCGAGGAGGCCCTAAAGGCCCTCCAGAAGAACCCCAACGTCGCCTACGCCGAGCCGGATTACATCCAAACGATTGATGTCACGATCCCCAACGATACATCGTTTGCCCAGCTCTGGGGCATGAACAATACCGGCCAGACCGGCGGGACCGTCGACGCGGACATCGACGCCNNACGCATCCCGACCTCGCCGCCAACATGTGGGTGAATCCCGGGGAGATCGCGGCCAACGGAGTGGACGACGATTCCAACGGCTATATCGACGACGTCTACGGCATCAACTCGATCACGGGTTCCGGGAACCCGATGGATGACAACAACCACGGGACCCATTGTTCGGGGACGATCGCGGGCGTGGGGAACAACAGCCTCGGCGTGGCCGGCGTCTGCTGGACGGCCAGGATCATGGCCCTCAAATTCCTGAATGCCGCGGGATCGGGGTCCACGACAGACGCCATCGAATGCATCGAATACGCCATCAGCAAGGGGGCCCACATCCTGAGCAACAGCTGGGGCGGCGGCGGCTACACCCAAGCTCTGAAGGATGCCATCGATGACGCCGCCACGGCCGGGATATTATTCTGTGCCGCGGCCGGGAACTACCTTGTCAATGACGATGTGGTGCCTTTTTATCCTGCTTCCTATTCAAGCCCGAACATCGTCGCGGTCGCGGCCACGGATCATAACGACGCCCTCTCCATATGGACCCCCGGCGTCTCCGGCTCTCAATGGGGCCCGTTTTCGGTCGATGTGGCTGCCCCGGGTTCCTCTATCTACAGCACCATCACGGGCGACTCTTACGGGAACATGTCGGGAACGTCGATNNGATGCAGACCGGCGCGCGCATCAACGCCTACAATTCGCTCCTCGCGGGGGACGTCACCTCCTACCAGCTGAGCCTCCAGTCGGCTCCTCTGGCGGGCGTGTCGATCACCGTGAGCCCGGCAGATCTGGACGGCTTTTCTTCCGGCACGACGAACTTCACCAGGCGTTACACGCCGTATGCGACAGTAACATTGACCGCCCCCGCGACGTTCTCGGGGATGAATTTCGGTTATTGGACTCTCCAAGGCTCCGTCTATTCCAGCGNNATGCAGACCTCCGTCCGCGGTCCCGGCAACCTTTCTTTCTGGTGGAAGGTCTCGTCCGAGTCCAGCAATGATCCCCTGACCTTATATGTGGACGGCGTCGCTCAGAATGCGATTTCCGGTGAAGTCGATTGGCAGCAGGTCAATTATCCCTTGGCGGAAGTCCTCCATGTCATCCAATGGACGTATACCAAGAATGCCAGCGTC
>DQHV01000080.1 GCA_003524335.1 Candidatus Aminicenantota bacterium
TTGCGACATCCTGGCCACCAATAAAAAGGCCAGGATCGACCAAGGGGTTTTGTTTTTTAGGGACATAACGGCTAGCCATTTGCTTCGGCGTATCGATATCTCCATATAAAATGATGATTAATGCGCATGGGAGCAAATAAAACTTGCTTTTATGCAGCATTATTCCTATAATTTATAGTTATGAACGCACAAAATAGCAAGTCGCTTGAGTTCTTTGCCAGAAATCCGGTTTTCAGCCACAGGGACTTCTTGGCTGCTCTCGCCGCCCGCGGCCGCACCAGGGCTACTGGAAACAACCTCCTTGCTCTGCATATGGCCTCGGGCAGGCTCCTCCGGGTGAGGCGCGGCCTTTATGCGGTGCGTCCCCCGGGTGTCCAATCGGCCGCGGTGGAAATCGACCCTTATCTTGTTGCCTCCAAACTCCAGGACGATGCCGTTGTCGCTTACCACGCAGCCCTGCAGTTTCACGGGAAGGCCTATTCCCTGTGGCGAAAATATCATTTTTTAACGAAGAGGCGGGCGAGTCCATTCACTTTTCAGGGCAAAGAATTCGTTCCGGTCCAGGCGCCTGTGGGACTCCGGGCGCTCCCGGACTTCGGCGGCGGCGTTCAAAAGATCCGGCACGCGGGAGATCTGACGAGGGTGACGAGCCTAGAGCGGACGCTGGTCGATGTCCTCGACGCGCCCGACAAGGGCGGAGGATGGGAGGAGGTCTGGCGTTCCTTGGAGATGGTCGAATTCTTCGACCTGGATGCCGTGTTCGCCTATGTCATGAGCCTGGGCTCGGCGATCGCTGCGGCGCGGGTCGGCTTTTTCCTGGACCAGCACCGGGAGCCTCTGATGGTCGAAGAAAAGCACCTCGACGAGTTTCGGAAGCTAGCACCTGCCCAGCCGCGCTACTTCGATCCGGGGCGGGAGCCGGGAAAATTCGTCCCGGCCTGGAACCTTGTCGTCCCTGAGCGCGTGCTGAGCCGGAACTGGGAGGCCAATGAATGAGGCTCTCCTGGGAGGATGTACAGAGAGAGGCGGCCGCCGCGGGCTTTCGGGCCGAGCCGATGGAAAAGGCCCTTCGCCTCCTCGAGGCTCTCGAAGCTCTGCGGAGCCATCCCTTCCTCAAGGAACGCATCGTCCTCAAAGGAGGAACGGCGCTCAACCTGTTCGTTTTCGACGCGCCTCGACTTTCCGTGGACATCGACTTGAACTATATCGGTTCCGCCGTTCGCGAAACCATGATCGAGGAAAGACCGAAGATCGAACAAGCAGTCCAAGCGGTCTGCGGTCGGCTCGGGATCAGGATCCGCCGGATTCCCGGAGAGCATGCGGGGGGAAAGTGGCGGCTGTCCTATGACGGGGCATCGGGCCGCATGGGGGCTCTCGAACTCGACATGAGCTTCATGTATCGGATCCCTCTTTGGCCGCCGGAAATGAGAGATTCCCGGCCGCTCGGCGCGTTCTCGGTAACCCGGATTCCCGTCCTTGACGTGCATGAGCTGGCCGTCGGCAAGCTCTCGGCGCTTTTCAACCGCGACGCCTGCAGAGACCTTTTCGATGCCCACTACCTTTTTCGAAATATCAGCTTTGACCCGGAACGGCTGCGCCTGGGCTTTGTCGTCTATGGGGGAGCGAGTCGGAGAGATTGGCGAGCGGTCAAGATCGAGGAAATAACGGCTGATCCCGGGGATGTCGGGCAGCAGCTTGTCCCCGTGTTGCGGACTGATTTGACGCCGGGAAGGACCGAGATCGAATCGTGGAGCCGAAAGCTCGTCGAGGAATGCCGCGCTTTCCTGGGCACGCTCCTGCCATTCAAACCGGAAGAGCTGGAGTTCTTGGCGCGATTGAACGAGCAGGGCGAGATCGAGCCAGCGCTCCTGACACAAGATGCGGCCATGCAGGAAACCCTCCGGAAGCATCCCGGACTGCTATGGAAGGCGCAGAATGTGCGGCAGTACAACCGGCGCAGCGGGGGACATGATGGATAGGGAAGAGCGACAGCCCCGGAGGAGGATGTTGAAGGCGCCTTCTTTCTCCTCGAGGAAGGAGCGGAGGTCTTTCTTGAGGTAGGCGGCGATCTTGTTCAGGGTGGCGAGGGACGGCGCACGTTTATCGGCCTCGAGGAGGGAGATGAATTCGGAGGAGAAGCCGAGCGCGCGGGCGAAGGCGGCCTGGGAAAGGCTCAGATCGGTGCGGGCTTTTTTGAGTTTGGCGCCGAGGACCCCTTGCATACCTGATTAACGCCCTTATAAGGGATTATATAACAGTATGTTAGGGAGATGTCAATAAAAGTTAACGCAGCGGACAGGGGGTTAAGAACCCGGCGGCAGATGCGGGATGTCCGTCAGGCTGATCATTCTCCCGTAAAGAGAAACCAGTCCGGAACAGCCCAGATATCTCTCCTGACTTCTTCGAATTCCCGGCCTCGATATATTATGATCCCCGCCGGGGCGTTCTTGTGCTCTCTCAAGAATATATCGAGACTGCGGCCATCGCGGGAATCGGCGTTGGCAGAGAACTTGACTTCGAGCGGCAAGAGCTTATCGCGCTCCTTCAGCAGGAAGTCAACTTCGAGCCCCGCACTGGTGCGATAAAAGAAGAACCCCGGGTCCCTTGGCTGAAGGTCTTTCCACTTGATTATCTCGGAAAAAACCCAGCTCTCATAGGCAGCCCCTGAGCTCACGGCCATCTCTCCCAGCACGGCATCGTTGATTCCAGGGTCCGGGAAATAGATCTTCGGACTCCTGATGAATCTTTTTCCGACGTTTTCATAGTAAGGCCTGAGGAGATGGCACTGGAAAGACAGAGTGAGGAGGCTGACGTACCTTTTCACCGTGTTGACGGAGAGTCCCAGGTCTCGGGCGACCTCGCTTAAGGAGAGAATGCCTGCCGTCCGCGCGCAAAGCAGTTTTTGGGCCAGGGCAAAGGTATCAATATCGGCGACCTGACCAACATCGGCTACGTCTCTTTCAAGGTAAGTCTTGCGGTAATCTCGTAACCAACTGATCTTCGCTGCCGAATCCTTTCTTTGCCAAACTGAGGGATAGCCGCCCCATTTCTGGTGCTCATCCCGAACACGGACAAGAGCGCGGGAACGTTCAGCGGACATCCTGCGGAATCGTTCTCGGGCCTTGTTTAGCGCATCCTTGCCGGCCCAGATTTCGGAAAAGAGCCGCGGGGGACCGCATTCCGCTGCCTCGGCCAAAGAAAACGGGTGCAAGTTGACCAGGGCGACACGGCCGGCCAGGGATTCCCGGATGTTCCTGAGGAGAAGAAGTTGGGAAGATCCGGTGAGAACAAAAGTCTTCCGCCGTTCCGCCGCTTTCCGGTTCTCTCGGTCGACGATGAGCTTCAGAGGATCGAATAGATCAGGAACCTTTTGTACTTCATCGAGCAAAATCAATGGGCCTTCCAGGCCTTCCAAGACTGAGACTGCTGAGGATTGGGTCCGCAGCCTTTCGTCGGGATCATCAAATGAGATGTAAGAAAATGGAATTTGAAGAGACTGCGGAAGGATGTCGCGGCAGAAAGTGGTTTTTCCGGTCTGCCGGGCCCCGGTCAGAGCCAGGACAGATTCATTTTCCAGCCTGGAGAGAACGACTTTGATGATATGTCTCGGGATGATTTGCATGGGTCTATGCTAGCAATATGATTGCAAAATTGCAAGCGATATTTGCATTTGTTTTTCCTTTGGGCGGCCGGAGAGAGGCCCAGATCGGTGCGGGCTTTCTTGAGTTTGGCCCCTGAGACACCGTGCATTGGTTTGAGACGCGGTCGCGTTCCCCTTGGCCGGTATATAACACTAGGTTAGGGGTGGTGTCAACAAGAGTTTACGCGGCGGACAGGGGGTTAGGAAATAAGGTTCGTCAAGGAGAAGGCCCTTCCAGTAAGGAACTAGAGGACCTGATTGAGAAAATTTTGGAGATTAAATGAGAATCAAGCATTAAGCAAAGCGTCTTTTAAGATGACAAGGAACTTGACAATGGTGTTATAATGAGGATGGCAGNNAAACGCCCCTTGCGACATCCTGGCCGCCGATAAAAAGGCCAGGATCGACCAAGGGGCTTTGTTTTTTGGGGGATGCAGCTGTATGTTTTTCTTACTTGCTATTGACAGAATATCTAACATTAAGATAAGATAGAACCCAAGGAGAGAACAATGATTTCATTAGGTCGAAGAATAAAGTATATCCGGGAATCCCTGGGCCTGAGCCAGCAGACTCTGGCTGAGAAACTCGGGGTCCCACGCCCGTCTATCTCACAGATAGAGAATGGAGAGAGGAAGGTGTGCGCCGAAGAGATTAAAAGCTTGGCTGAAATCTTCAATCTGTCTACGGACGCTCTATTGAACCCGGATAAGGAGCCTCAAGTCATGATCCGGGAGAGCGGGGAAGTCTATCGGGCCGAAACCAAGAACCAGATTAGGATCGATGTGCCGCAGAAAAATCTTCAGAAGTTCAAGGAAGTCCTTTTATATATTTTGAACAAGGTGGGAGCGAAACCGAACGTCGGCGAGACGGTCGTTTACAAGCTCCTCTATTTTATGGATTTTGACTACTACGAGAGGAATGAGGAGCAGCTTATTGGGGCGACTTACATGAAAAACCGGTATGGGCCGACGCCGCTCGAATTCAGGAAGATTGTCGAGCAGATGGTAGCTAAGGCCGAACTGATCGAAGTGAAAGACAAGTATTTTGCGTATCCTCAGAGAAAGTACCTCCCTCTGAGGAAGCCGGATCTGGGCATTCTAAAAGGCAACGAGATAGAAGTCATTGATAGTGTCCTGAACAGGCTTTCCGATATGAACGCCCGAGAGATCAGCGATTATTCCCATAACGACGTTCCCTGGCTGACCACAGAGGAGGGCAAGGTCATTGAGTACGAGGCCGTATTTTACAGGACCCCCGCTTATTCGGTCCGGGAGTACGATGACGCCGTTTAAAGAAATTGTCCGCTTGCCGGAATTCGAGCGGGACATGAAACGCCTGATGAAGAGGTTCCGGTCCCTAGAAGAAGATCTGGATACTTTTATCAAGACCGAGCTAAGACTCTTCCACAAACTGGGCATTGATAATAAAGGCGTGGTGCAGATAGCGGGGTTGGGGATTGGGATTCAAGGCCCCAGAATTTATAAGGCAAGAAAGTTTGCTTGTCGATCTCTTAAGGGGAAGGGCGCTCAGACGGGAATCCGAGTGATTTATGCCTATTTCGAAGAAAATGATAGGATCGAGCTTATTGAAATTTATTATAAGGGGGACAAGGAGAACGAAGACAGAGAAAGAATTATGGAGCGATATGGCTGAGGGAAAAGGACGGGGAGGCGGCGATCTTGTTCAGGGTGGTGAGAGACGGCGCTCTTTTATCGGCCTCGAGGAGGGAGATGAACTCGGAGGAGAGGCCGAGCGCGCGGCCGACTGCACCCTGGGAGAGGCCCAGTTCGGTGCGGGCTTTTTTGAGTTTGGCCCCTGAGACGCCGTGCATGGCTTTGAGACGCGGACGCGTTCCCCTTAGCCGGTATATAACACTAGGTTAGGGGTGGTGTCAACAAGAGTTTACGCGGCGAACAGGGGGTTAGGAAAGGGCGTCGAATTATAGAAATTCGGGGACAGTATCAGTGCTGTCCCATTAAGATTTTTCAAATATCTTCTAATATAAGTATTATCAGTAAGCTACATCACATTTTTAGTGTAATCGATTCGAACTCGATTTTATACTGTTATCATTCCGACCCAAGGAGTGGTTATGAATGGCAACAGAACCCTATTTTCTCAGATAATGGACTATCTTCCTCTGAGTGATTTCCGTAGATGTATTAAGCGGTATAGGGGAAATTATCGAGTCAGGACGTTTTCCTGCTTGGATCAGTTTTTTTGCATGGCGTTTGCTCAGCTGACTTATAGAGAGAGCCTCAGAGATATCGAGGCTTGCCTGCGGTCCATGCAGAACAAACTCTATCATATGGGGATTCGTGGAAGAGTGTCGAGAAACACATTGGCCCATGCTAACGAGAGGAGGGATTGGCGGATTTGGAAATTTAGGGACACCATATCAATTTCCTATTTTGTTGCCTGCATTTCCAGGAATGGAAATTCGGAAATTGATATGGTGTCCCTAATTTATGTTTTGCGGACTCCGGTTATATAGACGGGGTGAGAGGGAAAAATCAGATGGAGATTTCTATGTACTTAACCTTTGTCGATGGCTGGATGATTTCGGTTCCTTCTTTCTTGAGTCCTTCCATGTGGAGCTTGATCGCGGTTCGCATTCGGGCGAGCGTCTCATTAATGGTTGCCCCAGTGGCCACACAACCGGGAAGATCCGGGCTGTAGGCGGAATAATTCTTCCTAGATTTTTCTATTATAATCGGATACCTATACACTTTTTTTCCTCCCATATTTTAAACCCGCTTCTTCTTACCATGAACCAGCCGTCCTGTTCAATCATTTTAGGGTTAAGGCATTTCCATAGAAGGGGTGAGATTTCTCCCGCTTCTTAGGCGTTGATCAATAGAGACCTTCCTTCTTGGAAAGAATCAAGTCATAGGCTTGACAGAAATACATTTGGGAAATTTGGGGACACCATATCAATTTCCCGTTTTCCCGGGCACAGAATTCGGAAAATGATATGCTGTCACCAAACCCTTAAATTGGGGATTTTTTTTCAGCTAAATTTGACATCCCTTCACATCAGGCTCTATTATCCATGATGATAGGACAAGCCAAAAAGGAGGGAAAAATGAAAACGGATAAACTCATTTGGATTCCCAGAGTTCTGGCCATTATTTTTATCGTATTCATATCACTTTTCGCCTTGGATGCTTTCTCCGGTGATGCCTCATTCATCAAAAAATTGGCTGGCTTTCTCAGGCACCTGATTCCAACATTAATTCTCGTGCTTACGTTGCTCATCTCTTGGAAAAAACCACTCCTTGGCGGATCCATATTCATTCTCCTCAGTATTGCATTCGCATTCTTTTTCAAAACAAACAGATCTCTCCTGACTTTTTTAGCCGTAACTTTTCCTGTGGCTCTGGTTGGGATACTCTTCATCGCTTTTGATCTGGCAGCGAAAAAAAAGGGGGAAATTTAGGGACACCATATCAATTTCCTATTTTGTTGCCTGCATTTCCAGGAATGGAAATTCGGAAATTGATATGGTGTCCCTAATTTATGTTTTGCGGACTCCGGTTATATAGACGGGGTGAGAGGGAAAAATCAGATGGAGATTTCTA
>DQHV01000298.1:0-8873 GCA_003524335.1 Candidatus Aminicenantota bacterium
CAGATATTCCGGCTTCCCGTAGATCTCGTAGAAAGCCTTGAGTACGAGGTTTAAATCTTCCCTCTTTAAACCCGCCAGGCTCTCGTCATCGAAATTGATATAGGCGAATTCTCGGCCCTGGAGAAGCTGGAGGCAAAAGACCGATTTTCCGGCTCTCCTGGGGCCGGTGATGACTTTGATCTGGTCCGAGGCCAGGAGCTTCCCGTAGTCCTCCAGGTTTTCTCTGGGGACGATTTTCTCGGTGCGATAGACGTTTTCAAGCTCGGACTTCTGGTCGATAATCGCCTGCTTGATCCTTAAATATTCCATTTCACTGCACAATATTCATTATTTTCATGCAGTATAAATAATATATTCCAACAAGTCAATCGCTTCTTCTATGTGCCATTTATTCCGCTGAGCCGCTTTCGAGCATCCTCGACTTCGGGCAGGCCGGGGTCGGCGTCTTTCCAGAGGTCGAGGAATTTGCGGTAGTATTCGATGGCACGCCCCTTATCCGCCTGCTGCTCGGCGATCATTCCGAGCATGTAGAAGCTCTTGGCATAGATGTCGCCGTAGCCCAGGCGTCCTGTTGTCAACTGGGTGATCTTCTCATACTGCTCCTGAGCCTTGGTGAGATCCCGCGACTTGAAACAGGCCAGGGCCAGAGGCTCATAGAACAAAGCATGTGCATCACCTGTGCCCCGCTGATAATCCAGGAATGAGATGGCCTTGTTGAGATATTCAAAAGCCTTGGAATAGTTACCCTTTTTGATCTCGATGTTTCCCAGCAAATGGTTGTAGTATCTTATGAGCTTTCCGTTAAGCCATCCTTCTACGAGCTTTTTAATTTCCATTGCTGCTGCCTGTGCTTCGTTTGTTGAGTTCATCTCAAGCAGAGCCAGCCCTTTCAGATGAAGAGATCCAATCTGTCCAGTGATACTTCCGACCTCGAGGGCATCATCCCTTGCCTGGTCCAGATCCCGCAAGGCCTCTTTCGGTTTTCCTGTATGGAGGCGGGCATAAGCCGAAAATCTCAAGAAATCAGATATCCTCCCTTTATCGGCAAGCTCGTCAGCTACGGTCATTCCCAGCTTAGCTTCGTCAAGGGCCTTTCCAAATTTCCCCTGATAAAGATACAAAAGCGCCAGACTCGCCCGGCCGTCGAGATGGTCTGGCTTCTCGGCTGAGTCAAGAAGTCGCAGATACCATGTTTCCGCCCGGGAGAAATCTCCGGCCAGACATTGAATATCGCCCTTGGCCAAAAAAATTAAGTTATCGGAAGGGGCCAGAGTGAAAGCCTTATCAGCCTCCTCCATTGCCAGGTCATACTTGCCCTGAGAGAGAAACACGTAAGCCAAATTCCGACGGATATAGCTCAGATCTACATGAGTTCTTCGATAATCCTCGAGGGTTTCTCTTGCTTTACCGTAAAGACCTTTCGCCGAATATGCCGAGGCCGCAAAGTCATACGGGAAAACGGCCTCGACATCACGCCTGATGTTAATTTCAAGCAACTCGAGAGCCTTATCCCACTGTTCGAGGTCTATATAGAGAAGAGCCAGGCTTCTTGCGGCATTGACCTCGTCAGGTTCGATCTGAAGCCGTTTCTCGTATGCTTCGATCGCTCTATCGTAGGTGGCTTCTGAAGCATAATAGTATCCCGACTGAATAAAATAGCGTTCCCGGTCCGGCAAATGCTCACTAAGTTCAAAGGCCCGGCGATGGTATCCGTTACCTATCGATATGTAACCTAGATTCCAATAGGCATAACCAAGCATCATGTAGGCGGTAGCAAAGTTCGGGTCCAGGGCAATCGCCTGCTCAAGGAGGTCAATGCTCTTCCGGGATTCTCCCTGATAGTTATATCTGTAAGCTTGGCTCAGATACGCATAGGCCTGGGGAGAGCTCGTGGTGGCCCCGGCAATGCCGGTGTCAATATCGGAGGCGATCTGTTCCTTTGTCAGCTGGAGGTTTCCCTTGACCTTTCTGGTCAACTCATCCACCATAGCAAAAATGCTGTTCTCGCCGGTCCCTTCCACCCTGTCTGAAGCGATGCGCGCTCCTTTCTGGATGTCCTGGAGCGTGAAATCGATGCGGAAAGCCTCGCCGGCTTTTGACATGCTCCCCAGGAGGATGTGCTTCACGCCGCCCAGATCCGCCACTCCCCTCAGGTCCTCGGAAGCGTAGCTCCTGGCCTCGAGAAGGCCCAGTCTCCTCAAGATACTCAGGAGTTGGTCCGCACTCAGGACTCGGACATATTTCGATTGGGAGAGGTCGGTGATAATCGAGTCGGAAAGCGCAGTGCTCCACACATCGAATTTTGGGTCACCGGTATTGTTCTTGAAATACATGACGGCAATTGTTGGCTTGTCGGTAGGAATGGGAGTGGAAGTTCTCCTGGGTACTAACTTCCAGATGAACAGCACGGCAGCGACGACGGCGATAATGGCCAAAGCGGGTTTAAAAAGCTTCTTCATATCGAACTGGACTGTTATCTGGCGTGAAGTGAAAGGCTTCTTCTCGGGCATAGCTCGCTCGGTCGTCGGAACGCCCCTCTCAATTTTCTCCAGCTCAGCCTCGAGTTCGGCTGAGGCCTGGAATCTTTTTTCCCTGTCTTTCTCCAGACATCTGAGGATCAGGTGCTTGAGATCATCCGGAATGCCAGGATTCAGAGACTTCGGGTCCTTGGGGATTTCGGTTTTGTGCTTGATGGCGATGCTTAAAGCTGTATCGCCTTCAAAGGGGACGCGGCCCGTAGCCATCTCATATATAATAATTCCCAGAGAGTAGATGTCCGACCTCTGGTCAACATCCTTGGCTTCCGTCTGCTCCGGAGACATGTACTCCGGCGTCCCGATAATGATCCCCCCGCCCGTAATCCCCTTCTCTCTTATCGACCGGGCGATCCCGAAGTCCATGATCTTGGCGTTTCCGCCCTTGTCGATGATGATGTTCTGGGGCTTGAGGTCGCGGTGGACGACACCCAGGCTGTGCGCTTCGGCCAGGCCATGACAGATCTGCCTGCCGATGCTCAGGACCGTTCCGACAGTGAGGCCGGTGGACATCCGGATCATGGTCTTGAGGTCCTCGCCGGCCACATATTCCATGGTAATGAAGTGGGCTCCCTCGGCTTCCCCGATATCGAACATGCCGCAGATATTCTTGTGCCGGATTCTTCGGGCCAGCTTGAGCTCGTTCGAGAAGCGTTCGATCGTTTCCCTGTCCGAGGCGATCTCAGGCTTGATAAGCTTGAGGGCGATCTTTTCTTTGATCTTGTTATCGTAAACTTTATAGACCCGGCCCATGCCGCCCTTTCCCAGCTCCTCGATGATCTGGTAGCGGTTAGCGAAGGTGGCGCCCGTGGTGAGCTCATGGACAGGCGTTTGCAGCGTTTCTGTAGCCCCTGGGTGGACGTCTTTGGAATTCTGGGGACACGTACCGGATTCCGGAGATTCCGGAACATGTCCCCGAATTCGGGTCCCGCACTCGCTACAGAATTTTATGCCCTCGGCATTCTCGGTCTGACACTTGGGGCACTTCATCGACTCGATCCCCTATCTTGAGCTGGGGGAATGATATCAGCCGATGAAAAAAGAGTCAAATCTAGAAGGGAGCGGAGCTTAAGCACTGAATGAGTAGACTTCGGTTTACTAAAAGAGCGCACCAACTCCCTCTTTATTAAATCTCTGTTGACGCGTCGATGGTGGAGGGCACCATTCTCCCCTTAGGCCCAAGCTTCCAACTTGTGGCACGTCTCTGGCAAATGGACTGATCCGAGGGTGAGAAGGATGAAAAAGAAAGGATTCAGCCTGATTGAGCTTCTAATCTCCTCCACGCTTATCCTCTTCTTGATAGCCGGGACGGCCCAGCTTTTGGGGCTCTCTCTTGTCGCGAAAAGAAACGCGGACTTCCATTTCCGGGCCGCCCGCCTGGCCTCCTCGCGGCTGGAGCATCTCAAGTCCCTCCCCCATGACAGCGCCGACCTCAAGGCGGGAGGTCACATGGAGGACATCACCGACCCGACATCGCCGGAGAGCTACCGGATCGCCTGGCGGGTCGAGGACTTGGACCAGGACCTGAAGAAGGTCGTCCTCGATTTTTATTCGCCGGATAAGCCCCGGAGGAAGGCGGTCTTCTGTCTTCTTCTCTGCCGGNNGGCATCACCCGGAGTCTTTTTTTCAAGCTCAAGGACGCCGAGGAGAACAACCTGGCCATCCAGGCTGCGCTCGACAAGCTGCGGATCGATCTCCTCCGGGCAGGCTTCGGTCTGGAGCTGGCGATCCGGGCCGGCGTCGTCGAAGGCATCTCTGCAGGCAGCTCGTTGGTCATCCTCAGCCTGGAGGCAAAGTACTCTCTCGCCGGGGACTGCTCTTCCGGAGAGACAAGGGTCACCCTGGAGAAAACGTCCGGGCTCAGCGCCGGAGGCCGGGTCTGCCTGGCCGATGAGGAGAAGGCGGAGCGACACACCATCTCCGTGCTCGAGGGCAATACAGTCGTCCTCTCCGAGCCTCTCGAAAACTCCTACACGGGGGCGGACGCCCGGTTTCTTCTTCTCGAAGAGGTCACCTATTTCCTCGACGGAAGGACCGCGATCCTCCGGCGGAAGGTCAACTCCAGCCCGGCCCAGCCGCTCCTCGANNCGCAATAAGAACAAAAGGAAAGGGACGGTCCTCATCGTGACGATCTTCTTGTTCTTAGCCTTCAGCACCCTTGCCCTCGGACTGATTTTTATTTCCCAGGTCTATCTCCAGGTCGGCGGTTACGAGAAGAATTCTTCCCGTCTGGACTATTGCTCGGAGAACGGGATCAAAGAGGCCTTCCATCATCTCGCCGCGGCCATCGGTAGCGCGCCCTCTCCGGCCCTCATATCAGAAGAGAGGTACACCGAGTTGAGGGATGACGCCCGGGGTCTGGGCAACCGTCTCCTCGAAGAAGCGGCGGGCATCCACTTCCCTGTGCAGATCCAGGCCCAGGAAGAGACAATGATCTGGCAGAGCCGGACGGATTGCTTGCTTGAGAAGGTCATGGAAAGAGACGACTTCGTCCTGGCCGTTTACAGCTTGCCCGTGCAATCAGAGGGACGGCTCAGGAGCCTGGCCTTCCGGCGGCCCACATCCTTGGAGGCACGAGCTGAGGTACTGGCCGGGCGCATCCCTCTTTCTGCCTTTCCTTTTCTGCTCAACAATACCCTCAGCCCGGAGGAACGCCGGGATTTCCTCGAGGAAAACGACATCACCTTATTGCCGTCCTCCCGCGAGATCCTGCCGCCCCAGGTGAGCTTCGCCGACGCACCTCTCATCCCGGAGAGCGCGGCTCCGTTTCTCGAAAAGGCCCTAGATATCGAAGTCTTCCGGCCGCAGGACATGACGGCCGCCAAGCTCCGCTCGGTCCTTGGCCTGGAGGAGTCCCAGGAACCGGTGCCCGAGGGCGTCTATCTCATCCGGAACGACCTGGGGTTAGCCGGGGTATATGTCGAGGGGGATATCCAGGAAATGGTCGCCGCCGTCGAGGGAACCTATCAGGTCATCTCCTTCCGCATGGAGGACGGAGTCTGGGTGTTGAAATACAGCCCGGCGGAGAGCAAAACATCATTCCTCTCACCACAAGGAGAAGAGACGTTCGACCTCGTTCCCCTGGGCCCGATCATAATCAGCGGAGACGTTTTGTCTCTGGGCGGCGGTGTCGTCGAGGCGGAAGGAGAGGTCCGCCTCGTCACCGACCGGGAGGTTCCCGCCATCCTGCCGGGAGTCAACCTCAGCCTGGTCGCCTCCGGAAAGATCACCATCACCTCCCATCTCGTCCAACAAGGACTCAGCTGGCAGGAAGGAATCCCCTATTTGAAAAGCGAGCAGGCGCAGGTGATCATCTTCTCCACCGGTCGAGACCTTTGGACGGAGGCGGCCGTCGAGGGCGGAGTCGTCATCGCTGCGGGTGCTCCGAAGGAACTCAAGGTGCAGGCAGAGCTGACGGCGGGAGGCGAAGGTCTCAAAGTCGAAGGCGAGAACAAGACTCTCCGGGTTTTGGGGAGCGTTCAGACGACCGCCTACTCGTCTTCGGGCAACCTGTTGAGCCTGACCCCCTGGGCTCCGAGGCCTGATTCAGAAAATGCTGGCATCCTGGCTCCGCGAACCGCGCTGCCGGTCCTTCTTATCGACCGGTTCGGCGCTACCGAGTGGAAGGAATACTGAATGGACAAGGGATATTCGCTCATCGAAGCGGTCATCGCGCTGGCCTTAGTTACTCTGGTCATCTACGGCGCCTCGAACGCCTTCCTGGGCCACGCGCCGAAGCACCGTCTCAACAAAGCGGCCTGGGAGATCCAGACGCGGCTGAACTATGCCCGGCATAAGGCGATCTTTGAGGGCCATCCCTTCAGGGTCAGGTTCCGGTCGACGGGATATGTCGTCGAAGAATTCGACAGCACTATTAATCGCTGGCGGCCGGAGGCGGGCGGCTCGTGCGAGGGCGTGACTATCGAGGCCAACAACAGCCCGACCTTCCATCCGGCGGGCACCGTCTCCAACCTGGCGACGATCACGATTTCCAATGCGGCGGGAAGCTGCCGGATTACGCTGGCCATCTCGGGAAGGATTCGGGTGGTGATGCTGTGAGTGGGGCGGACGCCGGCTACTTAGCGGCCTCCTCCTTGAGCTTGCGCAGGATATCGCCGAGGTCCGAGGCGGAAGCGATATAATTCTTGGCCCCCCACCGGGTGACAGCCGATTCCAGGGCCTCTTTTCCAGCTTGGGGCGAGAAAAGGATAACCGGGATATCCTTCGTTACCGCAGACTTCCCGAGGTCCTCAAAGATCATGGCCACGTGCTTTTCCGGCAGCGAGAAATCCAGGAAGATGGCGTCCGGCCGGTCCTCGCCCAGGCTTCCGAGGGCGCTCTTGGCGCCGGCAAAGGTATCGACCTGATAGCCCTGCCGGACCAGCTTCATCTCGACCATCGTCGCCAGCCGGGAGGCCCCGGCAACCATCATGATCCTGGAGACCCGCTTTTCCGGCTTCCCTACGATCTTCTCCAAGCTCTCCAGCAGGACTTTGGGGTCGTATGGTTTCTTGATGTAACCGATGATGCCCGCCCGGTAGCATTCCTGGACGAACTTCGGCGAGCTCATGATGGTCAGGGCCATGATCGGGATGTCCATGGTCGCCGGGTCTTCCTTCAATTTGATGGTGGCTTCCAGGCCGTGCATTCCGGGCATGATCATGTCCATCAGGATCAGATCCGGCTTCCCGTCGCGGGCCAGCCTGATCCCCTCCTGACCGTTCTTGGCGTTGACGACGACATGCCCCTGCGGTTCAAGGTGCTTCTTGATCAGCTCGATCTGAATCGCGTCATCTTCGACAAGCAATATCTTGGCCATTTCTCGCCTCGCCGGCTCTCCTCATATTATTCGGCAATTTACAGATTTCTTCAAGTTAAAAGTTCATCTTGCCGTTCCGCCCTATGACTGGCGCGAGGAGCCGGCTCCCCATGCTTCGGGATTATATTTTTATCCAACCGTCCTGTCAAAAGAAAAAAGCGCCGTTTGAAAAGCCCCTCCGAATCATATATAAACAGCCCTTAAAGGCCCTTTAGGAGGAACAAGTTGAAAAAAAAGCTATTCGTGTCCTTAGTGGCCATAGCCATCTTGGCCATCTTTACGTCCGGGCAGGCCCCGTACAAGCTTCCGCCCAAGGAAGTCATCGACATACTCGATGCCCCTCCGTTCCCGCGGGCTGTCCTGAGCCCGAGAGGCGACCTGATGCTGCTGGCCGAGTTTCAGGCCATGCCGCGCATTTCCGACCTGGCTCAGCCCATTCTCCGGATCGCCGGGCTGCGGATAACGCCCAGGATCAACGGCCGTCAGCAGCTGATGTTCCATACGGCGCTCTCGATCGTCTCCCTCCGGGACGGGAAAACCCGTAAGGTCGTTCTTCCCGAGAACGTCAAGATGGGTTTCCCGCAGTGGTCCCCCGACGGCCGCTGGATCGCCTTCGCCCGGTACAGGGAGGACGGCGCCGAACTCTGGGTCGTGAACGCCGCTACGGCCGAGGCCAAGCCGTTGACACCGGCCATCCTGAATTCCGTCCTGGGTTCCGGATTGGGTTGGCTGCCCGACAGCCGGCATCTTCTCGTCCACACGATCGTCGAGGGCCGGGGAAATCCTCCCCAGGCACCTACAGTCCCGGTCGGGCCGGTGATCGAGGAGAACTATGGGAAGGTCTCAAAAGTCGCGACCTACCAGGACCTCCTCAAGTCCCCCTACGATGACTCCCTCTTCGAGTACTGCGCGACTTCCCAGCTCGTCGAGGTCGACGCAGTCAGCGGGGCCACACGCAAGATTGGTCAGCCGGGGTTTTATTTTTACGCCGACTCTTCGCCGGACGGGAACTATCTCCTCGTCCCGCGGATCAAGAAGCCGTTTTCGCACAGCGTCCCCTTCTACGCCTTCGCCTATGCCCTGGAGGTCTGGAACAAAGACGGAGAGCTCATCAAGGTCCTGGCCGACATTCCCGCCGCCGAAGAGGTCCCGCTCAACGGCGTTCCCACCGGCCCGCGGTCCCCGGAATGGCAGCCCCTCAGGCCGTCCACGCTGGTCTGGGCGGAGGCGCTCGACGGCGGTGACCCGGAGAAGGAGGTGCCTTTCCGAGACAGACTCCTGACGCTCGCGGCCCCGTTCAGCTCAGAGCCTCAAGAAGCGCAAAAAATCCAGCACCGCTACGCAGGCGTGGAATGGCTGGCCGCTCCGGGGACCGCCTTGATCTCGGAGTTTGACTGGAAGAGAAGATGGCAGACGACCCACCTGATTAATATTGAGAACCCCCAAGCCGCGCCCCGCAAGATCTTCGACCTCAGCAGCCAGGATGACTATGCCGACCCGGGGAATGTGGTCATGACGAC
>DQHV01000298.1:8921-9049 GCA_003524335.1 Candidatus Aminicenantota bacterium
AAAAGTAAGAAAAAAGCGGCCCTGACCAGCTTCAGGGACCCGGCTCCCCAGCTCACCGGGCTAAAAAAGGAGCTAATCAAGTACAAGCGGGCGGACGGCGTCGAGCTTTCGGGCACGCTCTATCTTCC
>DQHV01000118.1:0-11768 GCA_003524335.1 Candidatus Aminicenantota bacterium
TGGATCCGAGGACGAGGTCCTGCCTTCGCGCGGCGTCGAGAAGCGAGGGTATGAAAACCGGCTGATGGGACCCGTCTCCGTCCATCTCGACGATATATTCGGCGCCCAGATCGAGCGCCTCCCTGAAGCCTGCGATACCCGCTAATCCGCGTCCCCTCTTCTCCTTGCGGAGGAAAAGGCGCACGCGCGGGTCGCGGCTGCCGATGTCCGTTACCACTCCTCCCGTGCCGTCGGGGGAGTCGTCGTCTACGACAAGGACAGTTAGTCTATCCTCGATCGGGAGAGCCAGGATGTCCTGAACGAGCCCCCCGATATTCTCCCCCTCGTTGTAAGTCGGGATCATGACGACGACCTTGGGTTGGCGTTCGGGCATGGCGGGTCAAACGAATTTTTCGATCTCGGCGAAGACCCGCTCGGGCGTGATCTCGCTCATACAAACGGCGTCGGGACAGGTTTGCCTGTAACAGGGGGAGCAGCTGGTCCCTTGGAAGAGCTTGGTTCCGCGGCCGTATAGGTCGATCTCCCGGGGGCAGGTCGGCCCGAAGACGGCGACGACCGGTTTCTTCAGGGCGATGGCCAGATGCATGCCCAGCGTGTCGGAAGTGACGACGAGGTCCAGGAGCGAGATGAACCCGGCGAATTCGAGCAGGGAATTATCGATCCCGGTGTCATAAACCCGGGCCCGGCTCCTCCTGGCCAGGCGGCGGTTGAGCTCTTTTTCCCTCGGGCCTCCGAGCAGGAAGACGTTGGCCTTCATCTTTTGCGTGAGGTGCGAGATCAGCTTGAGGTAATGACGGGCCGGCCATTGCTTGGTCTCAAACTTGCTCCCGGCGCCTGTGTTCAGCCCGATGCAGGGCCGGCGGCCCGGAATTCGGCGGAGCTTGAAGAAACGCCGGGCTCTCTCCGCAGCCTCATCGGGCAGGTCGAAGACATATTCATCGCGGGCGTAGGGAACCTCGGCGGCCTCGTGGACGACCTCCTGGTAGGTTTTCTGGTTTTTGAAGAATTTCAGGTCGTCGTCCGCGCCCAGGCGGTAAGCGTATTCGGCGGCCGGGTTGAAGGTCATCAGGTTACCGAATTCATTCATCCCAAAGCCGCGTTTCTGGGGAGCTCTGATTTGGGTGGCCAGGGCAGTGAGGCCGGGCTCCTTATCCAGGGAGATGAGGAGGTCGAACTGACTGACCTCCAGGTTGAGGACGCTTTCGAGGTCGTAGCCGAGCAGGCGGTGGATATACGGGTTGTAGAGAAGGAGATCCAGGCTTTCGCGGTCTGCGAGCCAGGTAGTATGGCTCAAGGGGTATTTTCTTTTCAGGGCGGGCAGGAGAGGGGTAGTCCTCAGGACGTCTCCCTGGGCGCGGCACTTGATGATCAGGATCCGGGTGGGGAAGGGCGTGAATTGAGGGCAGTCCCGGCAGACCCGCTTGAAGGAGCAGGGCTTGTCGCCTCGAAAATGGATGCAGTCCGGTCGCAGCTTCATCGACGATCCCTGGTCAGGCCTATTCCGCGCCCTATTTATGCCACAAGCGCCGGCCGAAGACAATGCCTAGTGATTTACGGTGACGTTTTGTGGTATACCTTAAACGGCATCCAATGAGCACCGACTTCCAGAGCAGTACCCAGAAAGAGCTGTTGTCGGAAAAGAAGTCCCTGTCCGCTAAGTATTCCTTGCTGGTCGTCGGCGAAAAGGGGCTCTGGAAGCTCCTCCGGTTTGAGCTCGTCAGCCTCTTTTTCTCCCGGGTCCCGGGAGCGCTCGGCCTGGCCCTGCGGAAGGTCTTCTACCCCCGCCTTTTTAAAAAGGTCGGAAAAGGTGCCGTCTTCGGCCGGAACATCACCCTGCGCCACCCGCACAAGATCACCCTTGGCGCCAACTGTGTCATCGACGACAACGTCGTCCTCGACGCCAAAGGGGAGAAAAACGAGGGGCTGCGGCTCGGGGAAAANNCTCGGGGAAAATGTGTACATCGGCCGCAACACCATCCTGAGCTGCAAGGAGGGATCGATCGCGGTCGGCGATTACACCAACATCTCGGCCAACTGCAGCCTGCTCTCCGAGACCGAGATCACCCTGGGCAGGTACTGCTTCCTGGCCGGTCACTGCTATCTCGTGGCCGGCGGCAACCACAGCTTCGACGACGTCTCTAAGCCGATCATGTTCCAGCCGTCGGTGAGCAAAGGCGGGATCCGGGTCGGCGACGATGTCTGGCTGGGCGCGGGCGTGATCGTCCTCGACGGCTGTGCCATCGGGCAGGGGACTGTGGTCGGGGCGGGCGCGGTGGTGACCGGCCCGCTTCCCGAGTATGCAGTCGCCGTGGGCAGCCCAGCCCGGGTCATCCGGGATAGGCGTGAAAATAAATAGGGGAGTTTGGGGGCTCAGGAAGGGTCGTGGCCGGGAGCGGGGGGGAGCCACCCCTGGCTCCTGTACCAGGAGACGGTCCTCGCCATCCCGCTCCGGAAGTCGACCTCCGGAGCATAGCCCAACTCGCGCTTCGCCTTGTCGATGGCGAGCGGCTTGGAGTGGATGAAGAAGCTCAGCTTCGACCGGCTGAGCGGCGGCTCCCGGTGCATTGGGGCAAAGGCTTTTTCAAGGAGAAACGCAGCCAGACGCGCGGGCAGGAGCGGGAGGTAAAACCTGGTGGGCTTTCTTCCGCAGGCCGCCGCGATAGCATCCACCATATTCCGCACCGTCATGATCTCCCCGCCGGCCAGGTGATAAACCTCCCCCCTTTTCCCCTTTTCCCCGGCCAGGAGGATGCCTTTGACCAGGTCGTCGACGTACACAGGAGTTTGGAATCCCCTTCCCCGGGTGGCCATGATGAACCGGCCGCTGCCCACGGCCTTGATGAGCTTTAACGTCCGCGCGTCGCCCGGGCCATACGCCCAGCCCGGCCGGACGACAACCACATCCAGCCCTTCCCGGGCAAAGCGGAGCGCGGTCTCCTCTCCCTCGAGCTTGGTCTTGTCATAAACAGTGATGGGTTTGGGAGGCGTGGATTCAGCAGCGATCTCGCCCTTCCTGACGGCTCCGAAGACACCGGCGGAACTTAGATGAACAGCCCGGCCGACCCCCGCCGAGCGGGCCGACTCGAGGACGTTCTCCGCGCCCAGAGCGTTGATTCTCCGGAATTCGTCCCGTCCGATAGCCGACGACCCGAGTGCGGAGGCGAGATGAAAAAGGATGTCCGTTCCCTTAAGGGCTCTGCTCAGCCGCTCTTTATCACAGATATCTCCCTGCACGGTTTCGACCTTGTCGTTAGGCCGAAGGGGGCTGTGGTGGAAAAGCGCCCTGACCTCAAAGCCGCGGCCGACGAGCGACTCGATGAGATGGCCCCCGATGAACCCCGATCCTCCGGTGATAAAAGCGCGCATGTGCCTGTCCGCCATCAGCCCGAATGATTGCGCTGGGCGACCGCCAGGACCTGGCTGATTTTTTCCAGATACCGGGATGGAGCGTATTCTTTCTCCGCCCATTCCCGGGCCGCCTGGGCCCGCTTTCGGGCTTCATCGCTGTGCAGGGCGAACTCGATCCCCCGAGCGAAATCCTCGGCGTTTGGATTGGAAAGAACAGCGTACCGTTCACTCAAGACTTGGGTATGAGTCCAGAGCCGCGTGGCCACGAGCGGCTTCCCGGACTTGAGGCAGGAGTAGACCTTGAGCGGCGTGTTGGTCCCGGAGATACGGGGGGAGACCAGGGCGTCGGCCAGCTCGAGGAAACGAGGGACCTTCGAGGGAGAAACCTTATCAATGAAGACGACCTTATCGGAGATCCCGAGTTCGCCGGCCAGCGCTTTCATCTTGAGAAGCGACCGCCCGGTTCCTCCGACCAGGACAAAAACCGCTCCTGGCCCGACTTTCTGGGCGGCCCGGAGGAGCAGCGGAATCCCCTGGTAGGGCTCGAAGTTGCCTGTGTAGAGCACGACCTTCTCCCCGCCCGGAGCATACTCCCTCTTTTTTAATGCGACCGCTTCGGCCGTGAACTCCTCGGCCGGGAAATCCAGGAAGTTTTCAACCTGGACCGTTTTCTGCCCGTACCCCAGGTTCGCGACCGTATCCATCAAATCCCTGCAGATGACGATAACGGAGTGGGAGTTCCTGAGGACGAAATGTTCCATCCTGCGGAAGAGCGAGACGAGAAGGGGGGAGCGCGTGAACTCAAAGTTCTCGAGCTGCTGCGGAAGGCTGGAGTGCATGTCATAGACATGGGGCTTGCGCCAGATCCGGGCCAGCCAGACCCCCAGGAAGGCCGCCTCTTCATGAGAGAAAACCAGGTCATAGCGATTGGCGACGATCTCCAGCGTCGCCTGGAGGAGGAGCAGGAAGTCAAGCGGCAGCTTGGCCAGAGAGGGGCCGATCTTGATCCGGCGCATTCCCAGCAGGTTGGGCGGCCGGACAATCTTCAGGCCCCTAAGGTTGACGCTCTTTCCGATGGGGTACGTGACAAGGGTGACTCGATGGCCGAGGTCTCCCAGGGCCAGGATCCGGAAATAGACGCTGATCGGCGTGCCCCGCGGCTCGAAGAACGGCTCGGGGGCGAGCATCAGGATATTCATTACGGTGTTATCGAGGCGCCGCCCTCCGTCTCGGAATCGATGACCTCGCGGATGACATAGATCGTCTTCCCCGAGGACTCATGGTAGGCCCGGACCATGATCTCGGCCAGCAGCCCGAGGGTTATGAACTGGATCCCGATGACGATCAGGAGCACTCCGAGAAGGAGAAGCGGGCGGTTGGCGACACTGATCTTGAGGGCTAGCCGCTGGTAGGACAGCCAGAGGGAGATGATGAAACCCAGGAGTCCGCTGCCGAGCCCGAGGAGACCGAAAATCTGGAGGGGCCGGGTGGAGTAGCTCAGCAGGAACTTGACCGTTAGCATGTCCAGGATGACCTTGGTGATGCGGAAGAGGGAGTATTTGGATTTCCCGTGCTTACGGGGCCGGTGGCTGACCTCCACCTCGGCAATCCGGACTCCCAGCTGGCTGGCGATGGCCGGGATGAAGCGGTGGAGCTCTCCGTAGAGCTTGACGTTCTTGATGACCTCGCTCCGGAACGCCTTGAGCGTGCAGCCGTAATCGTGGAGCCGTACCCGCGTCAGCCGCGAGATAAGCTGGTTGGCGATGATCGAGGGCACTCGGCGGGAGAGGAACTTGTCCTTGCGTTTCCTCCGCCAGCCGTTGACGATGTCATAGCCTTCCTCGATCTTCCGGATGAGCGACGGGATGTCTTTGGGATCGTTCTGAAGGTCGGCGTCCAGACTGATGATGATCTCGCTCCTGGCATAGTCGAACCCGGCGGCCAGGGCCGCGGTCTGGCCGAAATTTCTCCTCAGGCGGATGAGCTTAATCCGGCCGTCTTTCTGCTGAAGGCTCCTGAGCACCGTCCAGGACGAATCGGCGCTCCCATCGTCGATGAAGATGACCTCGAAAGCCCGGCTGCTTTTTTCCAGCGCATCAACGAGCTCCCGATGGAGCTCAGCGAGGTTCTCGGCCTCATTGAAGACGGGGATGACAAGAGAAACATAGGGCCGCTGGGTGGTTTTCATCGCGGCCAATATATCACAAAGGATTAACCCCGGCAACAGAGGGAAAAAGGAGCTTTCGACTTAGCCAGATGGACGCGGGTTCTGTCGAATGAGCGTCCGCCGGATCAGTGCAGGGCTTCGACGGCGTCGATGCCCATGGTTATCTCTTTTTCGCTCGTTCGCCAGAGCTTTGCTCCCACAGTGCCCGTGTCGGGGACGTCAAGATATCGAAAAATGATCTTGATCCTCTTGCTGGAAGCCAAGTCGCCAAGCTCGAATCTTCCCGGCCTCCCGCTTCCCGTATCTTTGCCGATGGCCTGCCATATACCTCTATCATCCAAAACAAGGACACCGTACATCGGTGGGATTTCGGGCTGCATGCCTGCTCCGAAACCTACCGGAATGCCTTCTTCCTGGCTCTCGGCCATTTCTTCTAAACCAGCCAGACGGGCGTGAACAACAATATCAGGCCCCGGCCCGTTCTTGGCCGTAAACTCAACTTCTAGAGAGCCATAGAGGGATATTTCTGCGTATTGACCGTCCGGTGAACCCAGCGCGAAGTCGGGATTCTCGACCATGGCCGTGTCCAGCAGGATTTCGGTAGCGAAGGCTGAGCCTGCCCCTTCATCATATGCCCTCTCTGCCTCCTGCGCTTCCGGCATATCTGCCTCCTCCGGTTCGGCGGCTGCCGCTTCGCCAGGTGGCGCAGGCGGTATCGTCACGGCCGGTGCCTTCTTGACCGTCTTCAAGTCGGCGTTGGTGACGACCTTGGCGTTCTTCCCCTTGAGCTTTTCTCTGCGTTCCTGCTCCTTTTTAGCGACATCGACAAGGCTCTGGGAGACGAGGAGCGTCGAGAGGACAAAGAAAGCAATCAGACGTACGATATTTTTCATTTTCTGCCCCGTGTCCATATTATAGGCTAATCAGCGACAAAATCAATCCTTCCGCCCTATCGAACTTCCCTTTTGGCGAGGAGCCCGGGAGAGTCCCCCAGAAAGCCCTCCGCAGCGTAGCGGGCACACCATATTTAGTCGAGGCGGGGGCCTGTTGACGACAAATCCGTTCCGAAACGCCTCCAAGAATCTATGTCTTATGTATTAATCCCCCTTATCCCCCTTGGTCAATCAAGGGGGATCTGGGACAGGTCGGCGTTCCGGGAAAAGGCCTGTGGACGACTGAGCGGGCACGGATTGTTTTAATTACTGAAGCGAGGGGGAGTCCCTCAGAAAGCCCTCCGCAGTGCAGCGGGCAGGGTTCCTCTCGGCTTGCCGAGAGGAGAGCGGAACGAGGACAGGGAGCGCATTTTTCTCGCGGGGAAAAATCCGCGTCTTTCGGAGGGACTCCCCCGAGCTTTCCCGAGCCTTCCTTGACGCCGGGAAGGGGTTTGGGCTACAATCTGGCCATCTCAGATGACCGACAAGAAAATCCTGATCGTGGACTATGACGCCGCTAGCCTGGAGTCCTTGGCCGGAATATTCGAGCCCTACCGTTTCCAGGTCATCCGGGCGGCCGACGGGCAATCAGCCTACGAGAAATTCAAGGAGGAAAAGCCCGACGTCGTCGTCCTCGAAGCCATCCTTCCCAAAATCCATGGGTTCGACCTGACCAAGAGGATCTCCGAGGAGACCCACGGCCGGGTGCCGGTCATCATCGTCACCGGGCTCTACCGGGGACCACAGTACAGGATGGAGGCCCTCTCCACGTTCGGCGCGGCCGATTATCTGGAGAAGCCGGTGGACAAGGAAAAACTCCTCCGGGCGGTGATGAACCTGCTTTCCGAGGAAGACGAGATCGAAGAGGACCTGCCCAGTTCCGATCATGTCATCGAGGCTCTCTCCCGGCGCGTCAAAACCCAGGTCCCGGGACCGGAAAAGGATTAACGCTCGGCCGTTACCGGCCGAAATCCCGGAAAAATGTTGATGGTTTGAGATCAGACGATGGAAAACCTGTGGACTCGCTGTAATAGCTGCCAGCGCATCCTGTACAAGCAGGACATCCTGGAAAACAAATATGTCTGCCCCTCCTGCAGCTTCCATTTCCGACTTTCGGCCCGGGAACGGTTGGAGACCCTGTTCGATGATGAGAAGTTCGACCTCCTGGACGAGGGGATCTTTCCCGTGGACGCGCTCCATTTCGTGGACACTCGGAAGTACGTCGACCGGCTCGAAGAGAACCAGAGGAAGACCGGGCTGGCCGAAGCCGTGCTCAACGCCCGGGGAAAGATCGGCGGGATCGACACGATCGTCTCGGCCATGGACTTCTCCTTCATGGGCGGAAGCATGGGCTCGGTGGTCGGCGAGAAGATCACCCGGGCTATCGAGCGGGCGACGCACGAAAAACTGCCCCTTGTCATCGTCTCCACTTCCGGCGGCGCCCGGATGCAGGAAGGAGCCCTATCGCTGATGCAGCTGATGAAGACGAGCGCCGCCCTATCGCGGTTGGGCGAGGCCCGGCTTCCCTTTATTTCCGTCATCGCCGACCCGACGACGGGCGGAACGACGGCGAGCTACGCCATGCTCGGCGACATCAACATCGGCGAACCCAACGCCCTGATCGGGTTTGCCGGCCCGCGGGTCATCGAACAGACCATCAAGGAAAAGCTTCCCAAGGGGTTCCAGCGCTCTGAGTTCCTGCTCCAGCACGGCCTCCTGGACGATGTCGTCGAACGCAAATCCCTCCGCAACTACATCGTCCGGGCTCTCCGTCTCTTCCTTAACAAGCATCCATGAACTATGGGCAGTGCCAGAGTTACCTCCAGGAAATTCTCGATTCCGGGGTCAAGTTCGGCCTGCAAAACGTCCGCGCGGTCCTGACGTCACTCGGCGAACCTCACCTTGCCTATCCCTCGGTCCTGGTGGCAGGCACCAACGGCAAGGGCTCGGTCNNCTGTACACATCTCCCCATCTGGTTACTGTCGAGGAACGGATCAGGATCGGGGATATACCCATTCCCCGGCGTGATTTTTGCCGCCTGCTCAGCCGCTTGAAGACCGTGATCCACGAACTCATCGCCTCTGGGAACTTGGGGTCCCCGCCGACCTATTTCGAGATTCTGACCATTCTGGCCCTGCTCTATTTCCGCGAACGGAATGTGGACATCGCCGTCCTCGAAGTGGGAATGGGAGGACGGCTGGACGCCACGAACGTCGTCACGCCCCTCGTTTCGGTTATCACGACGGTGGGCCGGGACCATCAGGAATTTCTCGGCAAGACTCTGGCCGAGATCGCCTTCGAGAAAGCAGGGATCATCAAGCCGGGCGTTCCCGTGGTCTGCGGCCTGGCTCCGGGGATAGCACGGCATGTTGTCAACCGGCGGGCCAGGGAGCTGGGAGCGCCTTTCCGGGCCGTCTTTGACAAACCCGGGGCTCTTCAGGCACGGAGACAGAAGGGCGGCTACCGGTTCTCTTTCCGCTTCGAAGGCGAGGACTTTGTCTTTTCTCCCGAGCTGCGGGGGGAACACCAGGGACGGAACGCGGCTGTGGCCATCGCCGCCGCGGTCGAGATCAGCCGCCGCTGGAGGCGGCTCCAAAAACGCCGGATCATCCAGGGGGTCAGGGAAGCCCGCTGGGAGGGGCGGCTGGAGTCCGTCCAGCGCCGTCCGCGGGTCGTCCTGGACGGGGCTCATAACGAGGCGGGAGCCCGGGCGGTCGCCGCCTATGCCCGGGACTTCCTTCCCCGGCCGCTCACCCTTGTTTTCGGCATCATGAAGGACAAGAACATCCGCCGTGTCTCCGCGCTCCTCTTCCCACTGGCCGAGACGATCATCCTGACTTCCGTCCCAATGCCCCGGGCCGCCAGCCCGGAGATGATTTTTTCATTGGCCCCGGTTCCGGGAAAAAAGATCTTCCTGGAGCCCGACCCGAAAAGGGCCGTCCAAAAGGCGATCGAGATGACTCCTCCCCGAGGCTCCGTTCTCATCACCGGCTCCCTGTTCCTGGTGGGCGAGGTTAAACGCCTGTTTCCCTCATGGTTAGGAAACCCGACGATTTGATTTATTATGGGGAAAATGGTAAATTTTGGCATTCGATCTATCGGCCAAAACGCAATAACATGCTCTCTCTCGATAGCAACGTCATAGTCGTCTTCCTGATCGTCTGGGTCCTTTTATTCGCCCTCACCAAGCTCTTTTTCAACCCCGTCCGGAGGGTCCGAGACGCCCGGGAAAAGGCTATCCGGGAAAACAAGGAGGCTTTTGAGAAGGCTATAGAGTCTTATGAGCAGAGCGTCCGCCAGGTCGACCAGACTCTCAAGGAGGCCAAGTCAGCCGCCGAGAACGTCCGGGCCGCGCTCGAAGCGGACGCCCTGAAAGAGAAAAGCCGGCTGATCACAGAGATCAATGCCGAGTGCCGCCGCCAAGTCGACCGGGCGAAGGCCGACCTGGATAAAAGCGTTCGGGAACTCAAGGAAAAGCTTGAGTCCGAAGCGGCGGGACTGGCGGAGCAAATCGAAAAGAAGTTCTTGAACTGATGTTTAGAACAAAACGCAACCTCGCTCTCTTCATTTTCCTTTTGCCCCTGTTGCTGGGCTTTTCCCCGGCCGAGGAATCTCATGCTTCTCCTCTCGCCGACCTCCTGGGAAAGACCGTCAACTTCATCATCCTGTTCGGAGGCCTGGGCTTTCTTCTGGCCAAGCCGCTTCGGAAATACCTGGCGGAGATCGGGCTATCCGTGGCCAAGACCATCCAGGAGACCAAGAGGGCCCAGACGGACGCAGAGAAAAGACTCCAGTCTTTCCAAGAGCGGATGCAGGGCCTGGAGATGGAAGTCCGAAAAATCAAGGGTGAGGGCGAAGAAGCAGGGGAAGGCGAGAAGGCGCGCGTCCTGGCCCTGGCCCGGCAGGAGTCCGAAAAGATCAAGTCTTTTGCGGCCCAGGAGATCGAAGCGCTCTCCGAGTCCGCCCGGGCAGAGCTCAAGGAACATGCGGCCGAGATGGCCGTCTCTTTGGCCAGAGCGAACATCGAGCGGCGCCTGACGCCGGAGCTCCATTCCCATCTCATCGACGAATCCATCCGCAGGCTGGAAACGCTGTATGAAAAACCTCATTCTCGTTAAACGATACACGCAGGGATTGGTGGGCGCCCTCCAAGATGAGCGCGAGTTCAACGCCGTCCACCGCGAGCTGGCCGAATTCCGGGAGCTCATCTCCACGCATGGGGCCCTCAAAGGGACTCTGGCCAGTCCCTTTGTGGCCGCGCGGAGGAAGACACGGGTCATCAAGGAAGTCCTGGCCGTCTCGGACTATATGGGTAAGACCTCGCGTTTCGTCCTCCTTCTCTTCCGCCACAACCGGCTGGGCCTCTTGGGGGACATCCTGGAAGCGCTCCCGGTCCTCTGGAACGAACGCCGGGGCGTGGCCACATTCGAGGTCAGTTCGGTCGTCATCCTCGCCGACGCTCAAATGAAAAGGCTTAAAGCCGAGCTCGAGCGATTGGAGGGCGGACCGGTCTTTCTCCGCTACTCGATCGACCCGGGACTCGTGGCCGGGTTTTCATTGCAGAGGGGGAACGTCATCTACGATGCCTCCCTAAGGGGTCACTTGGCGAAAATCAAAGAGAGAATCTCAGAAGGGTAGGACGCGTCATGGACATCAAGGCCGACGAAATCACCAGGATCATTCAACAGCAGATCGAGGGCTATGAGACCGAGATCGACATCCGCGAGGTCGGGACCGTCACTTCGGTGGGAGACGGGATCGCCCGCATCCACGGCCTCGACCGGGTCATGTACAACGAGCTGCTCGAGTTCCCGCGCGACCTCTTCGGTCTCGCCTTGAACCTCGAGGAGGAGAGCGTCGGCGCCGTGCTCCTCGGGGAAAGCCACCTGGTCAAGGAGGGGGACCTCGTCCGCCGGACCCACCGCATCATGCAGGTTCCCGCCGGGCCCGCGCTCATCGGCCGCGTCGTCAACCCCCTCGGCCAGCCCCTCGACGGCAAGGGACCGGTCCGGAGCGATGTCAGCATGTTCGTCGAGTGTCTGGCTCCCGGGGTTGTGGACCGCCTCCCGGTCCGGGAGCCCCTGCAGACGGGGATCAAGGCCATCGACGCCATGATCCCGATCGGCCGTGGGCAGCGGGAGCTCGTCATCGGCGACCGCCAAACCGGCAANNGCGATGGACTACACCATCGTCGTGGTGTCCTCGGCCAGCGACCCATCGCCGCTCCAGTACCTGGCACCCTACAGCGGCTGCGCCATGGGAGAATATTTCCGCGACAAGGGACAGCACGCCCTGCTGGTCTACGACGACCTGTCCAAGCA
>DQHV01000118.1:11853-13124 GCA_003524335.1 Candidatus Aminicenantota bacterium
AAGGCCATGAAGCAGGTGGCCGGGAAGCTGCGGCTCGACTTGGCCCAGTACCGGGATCTCGTGACCTTCGCCCAGTTCGGCACCGAGCTCGACCGGGCCAGCCAAGCCCAGCTGGACAGGGGGCAAAGACTGACCGAAATCCTCAAGCAGGACCAGTATGCCCCCTTTCCCGTCGAGAGGCAGGTTCTGATCATCTATGCCGGGAACCGGGGGTTCCTGGACGAGCTCCCGGTGAAGAGGATCAGACGGTACGAGACCGAGCTTTACGCCTACATGGAAAAGGAGCGGCCGGAAGTCCTCCGCAAAATCGCCGAGAAAAAGACCATCGACGCCGCCCTGGACGGAGCGATCGCCGCGGCCCTGCAGGAATTTAACGCCCGGTTCAAAAAAGAAGAATAACATGCCGGCCCTCATCGACCTCCGACGCCGCATCAAGAGCGTCCAGAACACCCAGCAGATCACCCAGGCGATGAAGACCGTGTCGACGGCCAAATTCAAGAAAGCCCAGCGCACCGTCCTGGAGGGACGGCCGCAGTGGCACGACCTGCCCGGCCTGCTGGAAAAGATTGCCTCCTGGGCCGGGCGTCAGGCGTCGCCTCTGCTCGACCGGCGGGAAGAGAGAAAGATCGAGGTCCTGATCGTCACTTCAGACAAGGGGCTCTGCGGGGCTTTCAACTCCAACCTGCTGGCCAAAGCCCAGGCCTTTCTCGAGGGAAAATCGGCTCACTGCGATATCGGGCTGGTCCTGGTGGGCAAGAAAGCGGTCAATTTCTTCAGGAGGGAGCGGTTTGCCGTTCACCGGGCCTACACCGAAAAGGCGGAGAAGCTCGGCCTCCGCGACCTCCGGGAGATCGCCCATTTTCTGATGCGGCAGTATGTGTTTTCACGGGCCGACGCCGTCTACCTGATTTACAACGAGTTCAAATCGATCCTAGCCCCGCGCCTCACCGTTGTCCGCCTCCTGCCCATCTCGGAAACGGAAAGCGAGGCCGCCAGGGTTTCTTTTCCCCCGGATTGGGAGCCCGATTCGGAACGGCTGCTGCAGTCGCTCCTGCCTCTCTATGTGGAGACGCAGGTGTATCATTGCTTCTTCGAGTCCCTGGCCGCCGAGCAGGCGGCCCGGATGATGGCCATGGAGAACGCCACCAAGAACGCCGAGGAGCTGATCAGCGACCTGGTCCTCGTGCTGAACAAGACCCGGCAGGCCTCCATCACCAAGGAACTGCTGGAGATCATGACGGCCGTGGAAGCCCTGGCCGAATAGGAGAGAA
>DQHV01000123.1 GCA_003524335.1 Candidatus Aminicenantota bacterium
CGGGCGATGAGCTGGGTGTACTGCGACCCGAAATCGAGGACGAGGACTTTGTTCACTCACTGATTTTAGCAGAACCATTTTGGGGACACAACATCGCTTTTCGTCCACTTTTCACGTGACCGCTTCGGCATTGACTTCCTCACTATTTTTCTTCTCTGTCCGACACCCGTGAATTCTCCGTTTAAAAACGCTATTTCCGCATCTCCGCCAGCCGGCTTTATTCATAATTTTTTAGTACGCCAGGAAATTCGGAAATTGAAGGATGGTTGACTGAACGGAGAGATCTATGAATCCTCATTATCCCTCAGTTGTTTCACCAAGCTTTTTCCCATAAAATGCCTTTCGAGAAACAAGATGAGCGCGCATGATCCGGTGCGGATCCCGATCGACGGGGTGCTCGACCTCCATGCCTTTAGGGCGGAAGAAGTCAAAAACCTAGTGCCTGAGTATTTAGAAGAATGCCGGCGTCGGGGCATCCATCAAGTCCGGATCATCCACGGAAAAGGAACGGGCGCACTCCGCCGGACCGTCCAGAGCCTTCTTCGGAACAACCCTCATGTCCTGAGCTTCAAGACCGCCGACCTCGGAGGAGGCGGCTGGGGCGCAACCGAAGTCGTCCTTAAATAGGGGACACCATATCAATTTCCGAATTCTTCTTTATCAGATTCAATGACTTACTCCGGAGGACAAGAAAATAGGAAATTGATATACTGTCCCCAATCTTAAGATATAACTGGAGGTCAGATGAGGAAAAAAATTGAGATCGGCCGCAGAAATTTTATCAAGAGCGCCGCCATCGGGCTCGCCGGGGCCGCGGTCCCGGCACGGGCCGCGGGCGCTCGGTCAAGCGCTCAGGCTGCTCAGCCAACAGAAAATACTCCCCCCAAGATCAAGGAATACCGCGTCCTCGGCCGGACCGGCTTCGAGGTGTCAGACCTGGCCACTGGCCATATCCAGGACTTCGGCGTGTTTAGCGCCATGCTGGACGCCGGAGTCAACTACATCGACACCGGCGAAAGCTATCCGGGAGCTCACAAGCTCATCGGCCGGGTACTCAAAGGGCGCGACCGGAAGAAATTTTTTCTCACCTCCAAAATGCAGCCCGAGGGCGACATCACCAGGGAAGGCTTTCTCAAGCGGGCGCGGAAATGCCTCGAGGAACTGGAGACGGACTACTTCGACTGCATGATGCTCCACATGCCGGAGCGAGTCGAGGTCCTCAAGAGCGAAGGCTTCCACGCCGCCATGCAGGAGCTCAGGGTCGAAGGCCGCGTGCGGTTTGTCGGCGTCTCCCATCACGGCTCCTTCTGGTTTCGTGATCCAGAGGAGAGCATGGACAGAGTCCTGCTGGCCGCAGTCGAAGACGGCCGGTTTGATGTCTTCCTCATGGCCTACAACTTCCTCCAGATGGACCGGGGCGAGCGGGTCATTCAGGCCGCCAAGGAGAAGAAGGTCGGCATCACGCTGATGAAGACCAAGCCCGTCGGGACCTACTTTTTACTGAAGTCAAGGATAGAGCAGCTGGAGAAGGACGGGCAGGAGGTCGACCCCCTTTACAGGGAGGGGCTGGCCCGGTACAAAGACAAGGTGGACAGGGCGGAGGAGTTCGTCAAGAAATACAACCTCCAGAATCCCGAGGAAATCAAAGAAGCCGCCCTCCGGTTCGCCCTCAGCAATCCCGATATCCACACGGTCTGCTGCTCCGCTAAAACCTACGCGGAAGCCGAACAATTCCTCCGCCAGTCGGGGTCGAAGCTGAGCGAAAAGGACGCCGCAACCCTGGCCCGATACGGAGAGGCCTGCGGCGCTCTCTACTGCCGGCACGCCTGCGGCTTATGCGAGCCCGAATGTCCGCGAGGGGTGCCGGTCAACACCATCATGCGCTACCACCACTATTTTGCCGCCCAGGGCCGTGAAAAGGAGGCCATGCTCAAGTATGCGCGTATCCCGGGCGCGCGGGCGGAGCTATGCGGGAGCTGCCCCGGTCTCTGCGAGAAGGCCTGTCCCTACGGCGTCCCGATCCAAGGGATGCTCTTGCTGGCCCATGACCAGCTGATGCTGGCTTAGGAAGAGGAGCGAGAGATGAAGAAAAAGGTCCTTCTCATCGTGTTGTCTTTGTCCATGATTGGAATGATCGATCACGCGGCTATGTCCTGGGAAACGGCCGTGATCCTGACCCCAGCACCCGGACCGGCGCCCCGCATCAACGGAACGCGGCTGTTCGGCGTCCGGCCAGGCTCTCCTTTTCTCTTCCGGATCCCGGCCACGGGCGAGCGGCCGATGAGCTTTGCGGTCGAAAACCTCCCCGCCGGGCTGACAGTCGACCCGTTGACCGGAATCATCACGGGCGCGATCCTGGAACGGGGTTCTTATTCCGTCATGCTCAGGGCGTCCAATTCGAAGGGCACCGCCGCGCGAGAGCTCAGGATCGTCTGCGGCGACACCCTGGCCGTTACACCTCATATGGGCTGGAACAGCTGGTACGTCTGGGAAAACCATGTCACGGATGAGATCATGCGGGCCGCGGCCGACGCCATGATCTCAAGTGGGATGGCAGACCACGGCTACACGTACGTCAACATCGACGACTGCTGGCCGGTCAAGCCGGGCTCCACGGACCCGACGCTCCGGGGCGAGCCGCGCGATAAGTCCGGCAAGGTCAATTCCAACCCCCGCTTTCCCGACATGAAGGCCCTAACTGATCATATCCATGCTTATGGCCTCAAGGCCGGCATCTACACCTCGCCCGGTCCCACGACCTGCGCTGACCATACTGGAGCCTGGAAGCACGAGGCCGCGGATGTCGAACGCTTCGTCGAATGGGGTTTCGACTTCCTCAAATACGACTGGTGTTCCTACAGCCAGATCGCCAAGGACAAGAGCCGGGAAGAGTGCCAGAAGCCTTACCGTGTAATCAGTGAGATTCTTCGCCGGCAGCCCCGCGACATCGTCCTCAACCTCTGCCAGTACGGCATGGGAGACGTTTGGGAGTGGGGGAAGGAGGTCGGCGGCAACAGCTGGCGCACCGCCGGCGACCTCGGCGGGTCGTTCGAAAAGATCGGTCTTGCGCTATTTCGCGACGGGTTCGACCTCTACGCCGAAAAAGAACTCCATCGATTTGGAGGGCCGGGCGGTTGGAACGATCCTGATTACCTCCTGCTCGGCTACTTGAGCAACTGGAAGGGCCAGACGGTACCCACCCCCCTCACGCCGAACGAACAGTACTCCCACGTGTCCCTTTGGTGCTTGCTGGCAGCGCCTCTCATCTTCAGCGGCGACATCACCAGGCTGGACGACTTCACGTTAAACCTTCTCACCAACGACGAGGTCATCGAGGTGGACCAGGACCCGCTGGGCCTGCCGGGGCGACGCTTGGCTAAGGAGGGAGACCTCGAAGTCTGGGCTAGACCTATGGAAGACGGGTCGCTGGCCGTGGGACTTTTCAATCGGGGCGAGGGGCTAAAGGTCATCGAGGCGAAGTGGGAAGACCTAGGAGTCCGGGGCCCGCAGAAAGTCAGGGATCTGTGGCGGCAGCGCGATGTTGGGGTTGCGGAAGGCAAGTTTGAGGCCTGTGTGGCCCGCCACGGCGTCGTCTTCGTCCGTCTTTGGCCCTCCGATTGAAAATCTCAAACCGTCTGTGAGTATTGTCTCCCGGGCTCAATTCCGGTATCATGGAAAATCATGGACTGGGAAACACTGGCTAGAGAACTTTCCGTTTCCACTCCGTCGAAAATCGTCCTGCTCGTGCTCGACGGCCTGGGGGATCTCCCCGTCGACGGAAAGACGGCACTGGAGAAGGCCCACACTCCCAACCTCGACCGTCTGGCCGCTAAGGGTGCCTGCGGCCTGACCGACCCTGTCTTCCGCGGCATAACCCCAGGGAGCGGCCCGTCGCATCTCGCCCTCTTCGGATATGACCCGCTTCGCTATCAACTGGGCCGCGGCATCCTGGAGGCGCTCGGCTCGGGGGTGGAGGTGGGCCCGAACGACCTGGTCGCCCGCGGCAACTACGCCACCCTCAAGGGCGGCCTGGTCGTAGACCGCCGGGCCGGCCGGATCCCGACCTCCGAGAACGAAAAGCTCTGCCGTCGCGTGAACGATGCACTGCAGCCGCCGCCGGGACTCCGGATCGCGCTTTTCCCGGGCAAAGAACACCGCTTTGTGGTGAGGTTCAGCGGCGAAGGGCTGACCGACGCTCTATCCGATGCCGACCCCCAGAAAGACCACAAGCCGCGGGCTTATGCCAAACCGCTTTCCTCTGAAGCTAAGAAAACGGCCGACATCGTCAACCGCTTCCTCGACGACGTGACCAAAATCCTCAGCGACCTCGCCGTCGCCAACACGGTCCTGCTTCGCGGCTTCTCCAAGTTTCCGGCCATACCCAGCATGCCCGATCTCTATAAGATCAGGCCGGCGGCCGTAGCCAATTACCCGATGTACAAAGGGCTGGCCAGGCTTTTGGGCATGGATGTCATGGACGTTGGAGCCGATACGAGAGATCTCTTCGACGCCCTTGAAGCCGGATACAAGGCCCACGATTTCTTCTATGTCCATTACAAAAAGACCGATGCTGCCGGCGAAGACGGGAATTTCCCGGCCAAGGTCAAGGCCATCGAGGAGATCGATTCTTTCTTGCCTCGGATCGAAGCCCTAGAGCCCGACGTGCTCGCGGTCACCGCCGACCATTCCACACCCTGCCTTCTCAAGTCCCATTCCTGGCATCCCAACCCGTTCCTGCTGGTCGCCAAGTCGGCCCTGCCCGACGATGCGGTCGAGTTCTCGGAGCGGGTCTGCAGCCGCGGCTTCCTCGGCCGTTTCCCCGCCCTCCAGGCGATGCCCCTGCTGCTGGCCCACGCCGGAAAGCTCCAGAAATACGGCGCCTGAGCGCTGGGAAACCATTGCTATCCGTGCGATGAGCAATATGGGAATGAAGGAGTGAAGGCGAAGGGTGTGGGTGAGGAAGNNAGGAAGTCCGTGGACGACTGAGCGGGCATGGTTTCTCGACTGAAAGGAGAGAAGAGAGTAGGAATTGGCCAGACCGATCCTGATCGCGAACCGACTGAGCGCTCCCCTCATCCTCGCCTCATCCTTGCTCCTTCTGACACCCTCTCCTGCGGCGCAGACCTCGACCGTCGAAGTCTATAACCTCCGCTCCTACACGCATCCGACCCATACCCGGATCGTCGTCGACATCGGGAAGCTCAGGGAGTTCTCTTCGGCCGAGCTCAAAGACCCGGAACGCATTTACGTCGATATCTACCAGGCCCGCCTGAACCCCATCCTGCTGGGCAAAACCTACGTCGCCCGGTGCGACTACATCAAAGAAGTCCGGATCGCCCAGAAGAACGCCACGACCGTCCGGGTCGTCGCCGAGCTCGACCTGGCCAAGGTCGAACGCTACCAGGTCTTCCCCCTCTTCGACCCCTTCCGGGTCGTCATCGACATCTTTCCCAAGGAAACAGCGTCGGCGCCGCCAACTGCTCCGCCCGGAGAGCAGACGCCGGCCGTGCCGGCGGAAAAGCCAGCCAAGCTTCCGGAGCCTACGGCCGAAGGCTACAGCATGGCCCGGCAGCTCGGCCTTGGAATCCAAAGGGTCGTCCTCGACCCCGGGCACGGCGGCGAAGACCCGGGCGCGATCGGCAAGAAGGGCTTGAAGGAGAAGGACGTCGTCCTCGCCGTCGCTTCGGAGCTACGAACACTCCTGGCTGCCAAAGGGCTGGAGGTGGTCATGACGCGGGAATCGGACATCTACATCCCGCTCGAGAATCGGCCGGTCATCGCCAACCAGCAGAAGGCCGACCTGTTCATATCCATCCACGCCAACGCCAACCGCAACCGCAAGAAAAGGGGCGTCCAGGCATTCTATCTTAATTTCAGCCCCGACCCCCAGGTCAACGAGATCGCCGCTCTGGAGAACGCCACTTCCACCAAGAGGATAGGCGAGATGCAGGACACCCTCAAGAAGATCGTCCAGAACAGCAAGATCCTGGAATCCCGCGACCTGGCTTATAAGATTCACGGGAATCTGGTAAAATTGTTATCTCAACATTATTCCGCCGTCGAGAGCCTGGGCGTGCGGGGCGGCCCTTTCTGGGTGCTCATCGGCGGCGAGATGCCCTCGGTCCTGGTCGAGATCTCGCACCTGAGCAACGCCCAGGAAGAGGAAAGGCTCAAGAGCCCCGCCTACCGGAGGCAGGTGGCCCTGGGTATCTATGAAGGCATCCTGGAATACATGCGCTCTTTGGGCAAAGGATAGACAGATGAACAGACGCGATTTCATGAAAGACATGGCTCTTGGGGGCGTGCTCATGCGCTACGGTCCTTCGCTCCTGGCGCAGGCCAAGTCCAGCCCGGACCTGGCCATGGTCACGGGCGAATCCCCGGCCGCCATCACCAAGGAGGCGCTGGCGGCGCTCGGCGGGATGAAGCGCTTCATCGCCAAGGGCGACAAGGTCGTGATCAAGCCGAACATCGGCTGGGACCGGACGCCGGAGCTCGCGGCCACGACTAACCCCGAGGTCATCAAAACCCTCGTCGAGCTCTCCTTCGAGGCCGGGGCCAAAGATGTTACGGTCATGGACAACACCACCAACCAAGCCCAGCGCTGCTATGCCCGCTCCGGGATCGCCGAAGCGGCCAAGGCGGCCGGGGCCAAAGTCCCATTCGTCAATGAGTTCCGCCTGAAGAAAATGGCCCTCAAGGGCGAGTGGCTTAAGGAATGGGAAGTCTTCACCGATTTCGTCGAGGCGGACAAACTCATCAATGTCCCCATCGCCAAGCACCACAGCCTGTGCCGGCTGACGATCGGCATGAAAAACTGGCTGGGCGCCATCGGCGGCGCCCGCAACCAGCTCCACCAGAAGCTCGACGAGGGCATGGTGGACCTGGCCGCTTTTTTCAAGCCCCAGCTCACCGTTCTCGACGCCTACAGGATTCTGACCCGCAACGGGCCCCAGGGCGGCCGGACCTCCGACGTTAAACTCCAGAAGACGGTGGTGGCCAGCATCGACCCGGTGGCCGCGGATATGGTGGGCGCGGGCTTTTTCGAGATCCGGCCCGAGGAGCTGGCCTATCTCGGGATCGCCCAGAAGCGCGGGCTCGGACAGACCAACCTGGAGAAGCTGACTGTTGAAAAAAGAACGGTCTAAGAAATACCGGGCGCTTCAATTACTACGGATCATCACTCAGGCCGTCTTCTTCGGCCTCTTCCTCTACCTCCTGTTCAAGACCCATTTCACCGGCCAGGACTACATCGGCCGGGTGGAGGTCTTCTTCCATTTCGACCCGCTGCTGGCAATCGCGACGGCCATCGCCTCGAGAGTCCTGTTCGCCTCGTTCATCCTGGCCGGCGTGACACTCGTGGTCACTCTTGTCGCCGGAAGATATGTCTGCGGCTGGGTCTGTCCGCTGGGCTCCGTGCACCAGTTCTTCTCGTTCGTTTTCAAGAAAGCCAAGCTCTTGAAGCCGCGGAAAGAAGAAAAAAGCGCCGGCCGACTGGCCTGGAAGTACTACATCTTGCTCGCCGTCCTCGTCGGCAGCCTCTTTACCGTCGATCTTGTAGGGATCGCCGACCCGCTTTCTTTCCTCTACCGCTCCTTCGCCACCGGCATCATCCCCTGGTTCGCCCGCGCCGGCGCGGCCTTCATCGGCCTTCTCTACGGGCTCAAGCTCTCCTCGGCGGGAGACGCCGCCGCCCAATTCTTCGGCACGCTCTCCCTTAACCAAACATTCCAGCAGGGATTCTTCCTCAGCCTTCTCTTCCTCGGCGCCGTCCTCCTCAACATCTCCAAAGAGAGGTTCTGGTGCCGGTACCTTTGCCCGGCCGGGGCACTCCTCGGCCTTTTCTCCCGCTGGAACGTGGGCAAGGTCCGGGTCGACATGGATAAGTGCATCAAGTGCAACTTGTGCACTCTCCACTGCCAGACCCAGGCTAATCCTTATCCGAATGAGCAGTGGCGGAGCTCGGAGTGTGTGTATTGCTACACTTGCGCATCCATCTGTCCGACCAAGGCCGTCTATTTCCCGGTGAAGCGGACTCCCGAGAAGATTGCTTCCGTCAACCTCTCGAGACGCCGGCTGATTTTCACTTCGGCGCTGGCCGTCGTCGCTGCGCCATTCTTCAAGATCACACCGGCCGGGAAGCGGGCCGCGGCCAAGCTCATCCGGCCGCCGGGCGCGCTCCCCGAGCCGAAGTTTCTCCAGAAATGCGTGAAATGCAGCGAGTGCATGAAGGCCTGCCCGACCAACGGCCTGCAGCCGGCCCTTGACGAGGCCGGTCCGGAAGGGATCTGGACGCCGGTGCTCAAGCCCCGGATCGGCTATTGTGAGTACTACTGCTCGCTCTGCACGCAAGTCTGTCCGACCGGAGCCATCAAGGAACTGACTATCGAGGAGAAAATTAAAGTCAAAATCGGGTCGGCCTGGATCAACAAAGACCGCTGCATCCCCTATGCCCTCGGGCTGCCCTGCATCGTGTGCGAGGAGCACTGCCCGACCTCACCCAAGGCGATCAAGTTCGTCATGGTCGAAGCGAAACTCCCGGACGGCACGGTCGCGACCCAGAAGGCGCCGGTCATCGACCTCGACCTCTGCATCGGCTGCGGAATCTGTGAAACCAAATGCCCGGTCATGGACGACCCGGCGATCTACTGCACTAGCGTCGGCGAGGACCGCTCCGAGAAGAACCGCCTTCTTCTCGAGCTCATCCAGCCGGCCACGCTGACCGAGGAACCGAAAGATCCATATAAATAGATATCTTCTTTTCTAACCGCGTTGACCGGTTCCCATAATGCCCCATCGCAATCGGGAGAATTTTGACATCATGCCTGCGGTTGCATATAAATGGGGATGCTCTTTGAGATCGTCGAGAAAGGAGGCGTTATGGCCATGTCGCGAAAGAATTTCCTGAAAATACTAGGGCTGGGATTCCTGTCTACGGGCGCGGGGAAAGGGCTCTCGAAGCCGGCCGCATCTCTCGAAAAAGCCAAGGCGGAAGCCTCGAAGCTCAAGATCACCGGAGTCGATATCTATGCCTTCGACATCCCGCTCATAGAGCCGTTCAAGATCTCGATCGGGACGGTCTACGCGGCCAACGACGTGCTCGTCATGATCCATACCGACGCCGGCGTCGTCGGGCTCGGAGAGGCCTGCCCGTTTGCACCGATCACGGGAGAGACCCAGGAGATGAACCTGGCCGCGGCCAAGGGACTGCGCGAGATCGTCCTCGGCAAGAGCCCCCTGGCCATCGAGAGCCTCGTCCACGGTTTCGGTCCCTTCCTCCACTCCAACCCGAGCGCAGTGGCCGCCTTCGACACGGCCCTCTACGACATCCTGGGGAAGGTCGCCGGGCTGCCGCTCTACAGGCTCTTCGGCGGGGACAAGCCCTCTTTCGGCACGGACATCACAACAGACCTTGACGAGCCCGAAAAGATGGCCGCCAAGGCCGCGGAGTTTGTCGGCCGCGGGTTCGATACGATTAAGATCAAGGTCGGCCAAGGCCAGGAGATCGACCTGCGGCGTCTCGAGGCCATCCGGCAGGCCATAGGCTACGAACGCAAGATCCGGATCGACGCCAACCAAGGTTGGACGCCGCCCCTGGCCATCGATACGCTGAAGAAAATGGAGAAATTCCAGGTCCAGTTCGTCGAGCAGCCCGTCCTGGCTTCGGATCTGGCCGGGCTGAAGGCGGTCCATGCGGCCAGTCCCATCCCGGTGATGGCGGACGAAGCGCTCTTCTACCCAGCCGATGCCCTCAAACTCATCAAGGCCGAAGCCTGCGCCTACTTCAACATCAAGCTGATGAAGGCGGGGGGCCTCCTCAACATGATGAAGATCGCCCACCTCGCCGACGCCGCCAACATGCTCTGCATGGTGGGATGCATGATCGATTCGCGGCTCGGACTGACGGCCGCGGCCCACGTGGTCGCCTCGAACCGCAACATCGTCTTCGCCGACCTGGACGGACATAATTCTCACACCATCGACCCGGTCGTCGGCGGTATGCTTTTCGAGAAAGGGCAGATCACGGTCCCCGAGCTGCCTGGCATCGGGGCGGACGTGGATCCGGCGTTCTTGAAGAAGCTTAAGAAAATTTAGCCGCTTCAGACCAGCTTCTTCAGCTCCTCGAGGATCCGGTCGATGTGGGCGTCGGTGTGGGCGGAAAAGATCGAAGCCCGCAGCACGCCGCCGCTCGGCGCCCCAACGTACTTGGTGTAGGCGACGGCGATGCCGCGGTCCAGGAGCTCCTTCTGGACCTTCTTCATCTCGTCGGCCGATTGGAGCGTCCAGGTGACGATGGGCATCGGAGAGTCGCCGACATCGAACCCGAGCTGGCGCATCCCCTTCTTGATCCGGGCGACGTTGTGGCGCAGCTTTTCCCGCCATTCGGGGTGGCTCT
>DQHV01000115.1 GCA_003524335.1 Candidatus Aminicenantota bacterium
CGAACGCGATAGTAAGGAATCAACATCAGGAGAACCACCAAAAGCATGGCGAAATAAAAGCGGTTGACTCCCTTCGCCAACCCGTGCGACACCAGTATCAGGGTCGTCTGGAGATGGATAAATACGAGGTTGAGGAAGATCAGTCCCAAATAGGCGACCTCTTTCTTCAGACCCAGCAGCCGTTCGTTTCCTTCGTTTTGCAAAGAGCGGTCCTGGAAGCCGGGCCTGATAGCTCGGATAAAAATGACTTTGGCCAGCGCCAGGAATGCCAGAAAAAAAACAGTCTGAGCGATGGGATAGACAAAAAAGGCCGCCGATCTCTCCCCTCTCGCAGCTTCCGCACTCCAGACACTGGTCCAGAACGCCACTTTCTCCGGAAGCCTAGGATAAGCATAAACCGACATCACCCAAGACACGACGAGGAGCAGCCAGGAAGCAAAGGCTAATAGGGCGAGGACTTTGTTTCCACTTGCGCCAAATCTCAGTCTCCGCATCAATTCTCATTCTAGCACAACAATTCGACCCAATCTTTAAAAATTGAGGCAAATCGAATACAATACGTCTCCGATGATCATCAAGAAGCTGGAACTCCAGGGCTTCAAATCCTTCCCGGAGAGAACCAAGGTCGTCTTCCACTCGGGAATCACCGCCATCGTCGGGCCGAACGGCACGGGAAAGAGCAATATCGTCGACGCCATCCTCTGGGTCCTGGGCGGCCAGCGCACGAAGGGACTGCGGGGCGAGAAGACCGAGGACATCATTTTCAACGGCAACTCCAAGAAGCCGGCGCTCGGCATGGCCGACGTCAGCCTGGGGCTCGAGCACCAGCAGGAGGAGATCGTCATCACCCACCGGGCCTTCCGCTCCGGGGAAAGCGAGTACCGGCTGAACGGAAAGGCCGCCCGGCTCAAGGACATCCAGGACACGCTCTGGAAGCGGGCCGTAGCCGAGAAGGAGTACTTCGTCATCGAACAGGGCAGCGTCGGCACGATCCTGACGACAAAGCCGGCCGAGAAACGGGCGCTTCTTGAGGAGGCAGCGGGGACGGCCTTTTTCAAGGACAAGAAAAAAGAAGCCCAGAGCAAGTTGGCCTCGAGCGAGCAGAACCTCATCCGACTGGAGGATATCATCAGCGAGGTCAGCCGGTCGAAAAACTCCCTGCAGCGTCAGGCCCAGGCCGCCGTCCGCTACCGGAAACTCCGGGAAAAGACCCGGGAGCTGACCGGGCTCAACTACCGGCGCAAGCTCATCCAGCTCGAGCACCGGCACGAAGAAGCAGCCCGGCTGCACACCGACGCATTGAGCCAGGAGAAAGACCTCGCCTCCCGGATTAAAATTCGGGAAAAGGAACTGGCCGACCGGCGCCGGGAGGTCTGGGAGCTCGAGAAGGACATCAGGGAGGGCCAGGAGGCTCTCTACCAGCTCGAGTCCCAGCTGAACCGGACCGAGGCGGAAGGAGACAGGGAAGCGAAAAGAGTCGAGCTTCTTCTCGAGAAAGGACAGAAGGCGGCTTCGTCGGCCGAGGAGCTGGAACAGGAGACCNNACCGAGCTCCGGAACGATTGCCTCAAGGGAGATAAGGAGCTTGAGCTTCTGGCCCGCCAGGAGGCGAAGCTGGACGCCCAAGTGGCCCAGGAAGAGACGCTCGTCCAGGCCAAAGTGGAATCCCTCCGTCTCATCGATAGCGAACTGGCGGAAGCCCGGGCGGCAAAGGAAGAAAAGGAAAGGCAGAGCCGCGAGCTGCGGGCCTCCCTGGAAGAGCGGCGGTCGGACATCGGCCGCCTCAAGGAGTGGCTTGAGGAGGCCCGCAAGGCGGGGGAAGAAGACCATTATAAGCTCCAGGCCTTGAAAAAAATGGAAGAGAGCCAGCGCGGGCCTGAGGCCGGCGAAGACATCCCGGAGGCTCTGGGCCGCCTGGCCGACCTCATCGAAGCGGACGCCACTGATACGGTGCTCGTCGATGCCCTCTGGAAGGAGGAAGCCGGCCTTCCCGTTGTCCCCGCCCTGGATTTTCTGAGACGAATTGCGGAGAGGCCGTTCCAAGGCCACTTCGTCCTGGTCTCCCCCCGGCAGGGACAGGTCTCCCCTCAGCCGGCGGTCGCCCACCCCAATGTGTTGGGCTACCTGAAATCACGGCTTCGGCCCGGCCCGAAAATCAAGGACTTTCAGGAACAGCTTCGCGACGCCCTCATCGTGCAAGACATCGGGTCAGCCATAGAGCTCTGGCTGCGATATCCCGCCCTGAATTTTATCACTCCGCAGGGAGACCTGCTTCTCTCATCCGGGCTCCTCAAGCTCGGCCGCCAGGAAGAAGGCGCTTTCGCTTTGGGCCGAGAGATACGAAACCTCGAAGACAGGCTCTCCCGCCGGAGCGCCGAGCTCGCGCCCCTTGCCGCCGAGCTCGAAAAGAAGGGCCAGGAGATTGCGCGCCTGGAACAGGACCTCGCCGCTGGGGCTTCATTCCTCGAAGAACTAGGGAAGAACAATCACGATCTCGAAAAAAGAATGATCGCCGAGGAGTCGGAGCGGGAGAAATCCGCCGGCGCCATGACGATCCTAAAGAAAGAGCTGGACATCCTGCGCCAGGACAATTCGGCTCTCTCTCTAGCCCGGCAGTCGTTTCTTCAAAAGATCGGCAGCCTGGAAGAGGACGATCTCTCCCTACGGGCCCGGATCGAGGCTCAAGAAAAGGACTTTTCGGCCCACCGGGGCAGGGACATCGAGGAGGAAAAGCGAACCATCGGGCTCCGTTCGGACATCGCCCTGCTCGAGGAGAGACTCGGACATTCTGACAGCCAGCTGCGGGAGCTCGGCGACCGCAAAGAAGCCATCAATAAGAAAATCCTTTCCTTCCATGACGAGTCCGGATCGGCCCGGAAGGAGGAAGCCGAGGCTCGTGAAGCGGCCGCGGCTCTCGAGATCCGTTCGAAAGCCCAGGAGGAGGAAAAGAAAACCCGGCAGTCCGACATCGTTCAGAAGGAATCGGACCTCCTTCAGAAGCGGACCGAGGCCGAGACGTTGGACAAGGGGCTGGCCGAGTCGAGAGAAGAGCTGGAACGCAAAAAGGAAGACCGCGTCAAGTGGGAGATCGCCAAGGCCGAAATCGACCGGGATATGGTCAACCTGGAGGAGACCTGCTGGCAGGAGCTCAAGAAGACCCTGCATGAGGTCAAGAGTGAGAAGCCGGAGGTCGAGCTTTCCGACTCCGAGATCGAAGAGCGGCTCGCCGAGGCCGAGGAGGATCTGCAAAGGATCAAGACCGTCAACCTCATGGCCGAGGAAGAATATCTCGGCCACAAGGAGCGCTACGACTTCCTGGTCCACGAGCGGGATGACCTCCGGCAGTCTATCGACGCCACCCAGGAGGCCATCCGCAAGATCGATGAGGAAAGCCAGACCCAGTTCCTTTCGGCCCTGTCCGAAGTGAACAAGAATTTCCAGGAGGTCTTTACCCTGCTCTTCAAGGGCGGGAGCGCCGAGATCAAGCTCTTGGACGAGGGCAACCTGCAGGAGAGCGGGATCGAGATCATCGCCCAGCCGCCAGGAAAAAAGGTCCAGAACGTCCACCTGCTCTCGGGCGGCGAGAANNACACCCAGTTCATCATCATCACCCATAACTACAAGACCATGGAGGTGGCCGATTACATCTACGGGACGACCATGGCCGAGCCCAACATCACGAAGCTGTATTCGATGAAACTGGAGAGACAACAGGAACTGATCCAATAAAAGGATGAGAGTCCAGCTTTTTGTTCCTCCGGGAGGCTATTTTGCCGAGCGCTGGTCTAAAGGCTCGTCCATGCCTCCCCTGGGCCTTCTGTATATCGGCGCCGTGCTGGAGAAAGAAGGCGTCGAGGTCGAGATCGTGCCGGCCGACATCCTGAAGATGGGCTGGGGCGATATCGTACGAAAGGTCCGGGACGGCCGGCCCGACATCGTCGGCGTCACCTCGACGACCGAGAACCGATTCCAGAGCTTCGAACTGGTCAGGCTGGCCAAAAAGACCTATCCCCCGGCCCTCACCGTCATGGGGGGACCACATGCCTCGATGGCGGCCGAGGACGCCCTGGCCCATATCCCTGAGCTGGATGTCGTCGTCCGCGGCGAGGGCGAAGAGTCGACCCTCGACCTCTGCCGGGCGTTGGAGAGGAAGAAGTACACCAACGGCATCAGCCACGTCGCCGGAATCTCCCATCGGCTGAACGGAAAAGTCATTTCCAACCGTCCCCGCTCCCCCATCTTCAACCTCGACGCACTCCCCTTCCCGGCCTTTCATCTTGTCCCCTTCGAAAAGTACAACTTCAAGATCGAGGTTCCCGGCGAGGGACTTCTTCCGGCCGTCAACATCATGACCAGCCGCGGCTGCCCCTTCAACTGCAACTTCTGCGCCACTCCCGTCAACTGGGGAAGGGCGGTCCGGACACGCAGCCCGCTGAACGTCATCCAGGAGATCGAGGCCCGGATCGAAAAATACGGCTCCCGGGTCATCCACTTCTACGACGACACCTTCAACCTCAGCGCGAAGCGGATGGAGGATATCTCGAACCTCATCCTGGAGCGCAAGCTCCCCATCTTCTGGCAGTGCGAGATCCGGATCGACCTGATGACCAAGCCCCTGCTGGCCAGGATGAGAGAGGCCGGCCTCTTCTATGTGTCTTTCGGAATCGAAGCCGGTTCGGAACGGGTGCGGAACACCGTCATCAATAAAAAGCTCAAGCTCAAGGATTTCCAGAACGTCGTCGCCTGGTGCAAAGAGCTTGGTGTCGTCCCCAACGCTTTCTTTATCTTCAGCCATCCCACCGAAACCTGGAAGGAAGCCCAGGAAACCATCCGGCTCATCGAGCAGTACAAGGGCGAGGTCGAGGCCAGCGTCGCCATCCTCCACGTCTATCCGGGCACTCCGCTCGAAGGAACGGCCAAGGAGATCGGCCTTTTGCCCCCCGATTTCACCTGGACGAAAAAACATTCCCCCGGGATCATCACGCTGCCGACGGCGCAGGGAGACGTGCCCCTTTTCCTGGACAAGCTCACTTGGGCCCAGGTCAGTGAGCTCCTCTTCCGCTGGTCCTTCTCCGGGGGAAACATTCCGATCGCCCGCAAGATCCCGCGCATCCTGTCCAGAATCCGCTCCTGGGGCGACGTCAAGCGGTACGCCGTCATGGCCGTTGTCTTTCTGAAGCTCAGATTAAGAAAACTCATGAGAAAAGGAGGGTGAGATGTCGGTCTATCTCTACATCATCCTGGCCTATCTCCTGGTTCTGGCGGTACTGAATTTTGTCCGGGCCCGGCGCATCAAGAGCCAAGAGGATTTCATGGTCGCGGGCCGCTCCCTCAAGTGGCAGGTCATGGTTTTCACCCTGATCTGCACCTGGATCGGGTCGGGCACGTTCATCAGCGGAGCCGAGTTCGCCTCCAAGGCGGGGATCTCCGCCCTCTGGCTGGCCGCCGGCGCCTGGGTGGGGATCATCATCATCTATTTCCTGGCGGCAAAAATCCACACCTTCGGCCAGTACACGGTCGGGGACGTGCTCGAGGTCCGCTACGGGCCCGCCGCCCGCGTCTTCGGCGCGATCGCCCTGATCATGTCCTTCATCTCCATCGTCTCCTACCAGTTTGTCGCCGGAGGGTTTATCCTGAACGTAGCCACCGATGGAAAGATCTCGGAGTCCCTGGGCACGTTTATCGCCGCCGTGTTCGTCATCCTGTTCACCGCCCTTGGAGGCATGGTGGCCATCGCCTACACAGACCTGCCCAACGGCATCATCATCGTCCTGGCCTGCCTCCTGGCCGTGCCTTTTGTCTACTTCGCGGCGGGCGGGCTGCAGACCGCCCAGCAGGCCCTCGACCCCGGCTATTTCGCTGTCGTAAACAACCAGTTCGGGGCCCATCCCTGGCTCAAGGTGGTGGGATATTTCCTCTCCACGATGTTCCTGCTCATGGGCGTGCAGAGCATGTACCAGAAATTCTACAGCGCCCGTTCGGCCAAGGACGCCAAGAAAGCCGTGGTCTGGTGGACGCTGGGCACGATCTTCGTCGAAACCGTCGTCGTCATCATCGCCGTCCTCGCCTACAGCAAGCTCCAGGGCCAGATCGACCTGACCATGCCCAAGGCGGGAGGGAAAGTTGTGCTGATGGCGGCCAGGAGTCTGGTGCCCGCTCCGGTCGGAGTCCTTCTGCTGGGCGCCGCGTGCGCCGTGGTCATTTCGACGGGCATGAACTATCTTCTCTCGCCTTCCACGACCATCATGCGCGATATCTATCAGAGGTTCATGAAGAAGGACGCCGGCCAGAAAAACTTGGTGGCCCTCCAGAAAGTGTTCGTGGTGGTCATCGGCGTCCTGGCCTTCCTCCTGGCGACCCAGTTGAAGAGCGTCCTCGAGATGAGCTTTTTCGCCTATACGATCTATGGTGTCGCCATAACACCGGCCCTTCTCGCCGCTCTGGCCTGGAAGCGAGTGACCAAAGCGGGCGGACTGGCCTCGATCATCACCGGGACGACGGTGAGCATTCTCTTTTTCATCCTGTCCAAGTTACTGCCGGCTGAGAAGGTCCCGGACGGCGATCCCTGGGGCATTCCTCTAATCTACCCAGCCCTCATCGCCTCTCTGGCCGCGCTCATCATAGTCAGCCTGCTGACCAAGAAGCCAAAGCCGGAGGAGCTTGAAAAATTCTTTCCCGCGAAAAAGATATAAAGGATGGGTCCTGTCACGGCGCGTCCCCGTCCGTCCTCGCCTAAGACCCGCCCACCCGCCACCATCGGCTGCGGGCGGGCGGGGACTAACGCCGCGCCACCCATCCTAAACATGATTAGAGGGGAAGTAATTTTTGTCCATAGGTAGGTAAGCAAGATGAAAGCAGGAATCGTCAAGGATTGGCGTTATTTGGAGCACAACATGGGCGCCGCCCATCCCGAGAGCCCCGAAAGAATCCGGGCGATCTATGAGATGTTGGAGGAGGAAAAGGGATTGGCTTCTTTAACCCTTATCGCTCCCCGCCCGGCGACGGAAAAAGAGGTTGCCCTCATCCACACCCAAGAATACGTCGAGCAGATTAAAGCGACCTCCGGCCGGGAAAGGGTCTATCTCGACCCCGACACCTCGACTTCCCCCCTTACCTACGAGGTCGCCCTGCTGGCCGCCGGCGGGCTGCTCGAGGCGGCCGACCGGATCATGGACGCGAAGGTCCAAAGCGCTTTTGCCTTGGTCCGGCCGCCGGGTCATCATGCCGAAGCCTCCCAGGCCAAGGGGTTTTGCATCTTCAACAACGTCGCCGTCGCCGCNNCGACCGGCCATTGGAGCGAAGTCGGGGAGGAAAAGGGCGAAGGCTTCACCGTGAACGTTCCCCTGGCACCGGGAAAAGCGGATAGCGACTTCCTGTTCATCTACAGGAACCTTCTCTCCCCCATCGCCGCGGCCTATAAGCCGGAGTTTATTCTTATCTCGGCCGGGTTTGACATCTTCGCCGGCGACCCGCTGGGCGGGATGGAGGTCAGCGTCAAGGGGTTTGGGGCCATGGCCGGTGAATTGACGAACCTGGCTGATAAAACGGCCCAGGGCCGGTTGCTCCTTACCCTCGAGGGTGGATACAACCTTTTCGGCCTCCGAGATGGAGTCAGGAGCGTCCTTCTGGCTCTGANNTCGCGCCCGTTTTCAAGGTCCAGAAGGCCTTTTGGCCGGTTGCCGGCTAGCCTGTCCTCCCGAGGACCAGTCGTCCCCTTTTCAGGACAAAAATCCAGGGGTGGTCCCCCCAGGATCAGGGGGAGACTCTGGCATGGATCTTGCTTCTACTAAAGGTGACGAGGAGAAGAGAGATGAAGAAACTAATCATCATCACGGCGTTGTTTTTATTCTCCGTCGGGCTGTCGCTCGCTCAAACGGGTGAAGACGAGCCCAAATACACCAACGAATCCTTCGCCCGGCTGAGCCACATCAGCGGCAGCGTCTACATCCAGAAGGGTGCTGAGCAGGGCTTCGAGGACGGAGTCGTCAACATGCCGATCGAGGAAGGAGACAGGCTGGGCACGACCGACGGCCGGGCCGAGCTCTACCTCGGAAAGAAAACCTATGTGCGGCTGGACAACAACACCAAGCTCGAGATCATGAGCCTCCCCAAGAAGGGCTCCGACCTGACCCGGCTGCGCGTTCTCAAGGGCAATATCTATCTCAGCGTCAACCGTCTGGACGAAGAAAAGACCGTCGAAGTCCATACTCCGGATGCGTCCTTCTACGTGCTCGATGAGGGCCTCTACCGTATCGATGTGCTCGAGAACCGGAAAACCGATATCTATGTCTTTCGAGGGGTTGTCGAAGCGGCCGGCGAGGAGGGCTCCCTTCTCCTCAAGAGCGAGCAGAGCATCGCTGTCGCCGAAGGCCGCTACAACGGCCGGCCGGTGCGGTTCCTGGCCGTGGCTGAGGACACCTTCGACCGCTGGAGCGAGGATCGGGAATCCAGGCTGGCCGTCCAGGTCGCCGCTCGACGTCTGCCCGGCGAGATCGAGGATTTCGAGGCTGAGCTCGAGGAGAGCGGCGATTGGAGTTGGATCAACCCCTACGGCTGGGTCTGGGTACCGGGAGGTGTCGGACCGGATTGGCGGCCCTATTACAACGGGTCTTGGATGTGGATGTCCATGGGCGGCTGGACCTGGCTTCCTTATGATCCCTGGGGATGGGTGACCTTCCACTACGGACGATGGGGATGGTATGGGGGGCTCGGGTGGTATTGGATTCCGGGTTCGATATGGGGACCGGGCTGGGTCGGCTGGTGGTGGGGCGCCGATTACTACGCTTGGGCACCGCTGGGCTGGTGGAACTACCCGATGGTCATCGTCGATAACTGGTACTATCCCAATTGGACTCGCCCCTATTATCCCTATAACTCCCGCGCCCTGACCGTCATCCACAAGGACCAGCTCAGGGCCAAGGACATCTCCCGGGCGGCCTTACGCGGTGATTCCCTGAAGAATTTTGACAAGATCACCCTGACCGGCCAGGGGCGGGCGCTGAAACCGGCGAGTGGCCAGGGGATTACCAAGAATGCTGGAGGAGCTCCGGCCGCCGGCGCTGAAAGGATCATCAAGGCTCCAGCCGTGAAAGGCGTAGAGCCGAAGACGCCGCCGACGGTGCGGTCGGCTGATAAGAGCGGGCAGGCGGGAGGTATTTCCTCCGGGGAGCGGAAGATTCGAAGCAAGGATTCCCCCCAGGCTCAAGGGTCCGACACTCCAAGAAAGCAATCGGGCAGCACGGTCCGCAAATACTCCTTCGGCTATCCTCCGTCGCCCGCCATCAGTATCAAGAAATACTTGGATAGGAGCGGAACCTCGAGCTCGATCCGCAACCGGTTTTACCAGTCCCTCGGCAAGAGCGGCTCGTCTTCTAAGAGCTCTTCCAAGAGCGGGTCCGTCTCCCGGGGCTCGAGCTCGTCGGGATCCCAAGGGTCTAAAGGGTCGGTCTCCTCGGGCTCAAGGGGCTCTTCTTCCGGCTCCCGATCCTCAGGAGGGTCGAGGCCGTCCGGAGGCGTCAGGAAGAAAGGCTAGTCGTGCTCTTCGGTCGCCTTCTCGGTGCCGTAGTAATCAAGAATCAGCAGGTGATCCTGGTTTGAGCAGTAGCGGGGAGGCTCCGTCCCGGCCAGGAAGGCCTCCCTGATCGGCCACAGACAGTTCGGCGTGGCCAGGAGGCCNNCCGGATTGCCTATCCCCTAGGGAAACCCTGGATTCGTTGCCGACCCACACCCCGGCGCAAAGGGAAGGTGAGAAGCCGATGAACCAGGCGTCCGAAAAGTCGCTGGTGGTCCCCGTTTTTCCCCCGAGCGGGATACCCAGGCTGCCGGCAAAGGGGGCCGCCGTCCCCCTCTGGATGACCCCCTCCATCAGCGACGTGACAAGGTAGGCGGTCTGGGGAGAGATGACTTCCTCCGCCTCGACCCTCGCTTCTTCCAGGACGTTGCCCTCGCGGTCCTCGATCCGGGAGATGAAGTAGGGCCTGACCCTAACGCCCTTGTTGGGAAAAACCGTGAAAGCGGAGACGAGCTCCAGCAGACTGACCTCGAATGTCCCCAGGGAAAGGGAAAGGTAGGGATAGATCGTCGAGGTAAGGCCGAATTTCCGGCAGTAGTCCACGCCCGTTTGGGGGGAAATATAGTCGAGCAACCTGGCCGTCACGACGTTGCGGGATTCTTCCAGGCCCATGCGCACCGTCACGGCGCCTTTGTATTTCCGGTCATAGTTCTTCGGCGACCAGGCTTCGCCCAGCCATTTGTCCGGGAATTCGACAGGCTCGTCCCTGATGATCGTGGACGGCGTGAACCCGTTGTCCAGCGCCGCGGTGTAGAGGATCGGCTTGATGGCCGACCCGGCCTGCCTTTGGGCCTGCGTCGCCCGGTTCCACTCGCTGCGCTGGAAAGAGTAGCCTCCGACCATGGCCTTGATCTGTCCGGACCGCGGGTCGATGGCCAGGAAGGCGCCCTCGATAACCGGATGCTGGTCCAAGGAGGCTTCGATCTCCTTGGCCGCGGGGTTGATCTTCTTGACCTTGACCTGGATGACGTCCCCGCGCTGGACGAGTTTCTCTAGATTATCGGTCCTGGTCCAGCCGATGTCCTTGTTCGGCAGTTTGCCCGTATACCGTTTCACCTTGACCACGGCCTCCTTCCGGGCCACGGACAGGACAACGGCATCGGTCACCTCGTTCTCCTCCACGTAGGACGTCACCCAGCTTTCGAGCCATTCTTCCTCGAGCTTCTCTTTTCCTTCCTTGAGCAGGTTTCTTTTGTCCTTCCGCCACCCTTTCTGTTTGTCCATCTCCCGCAGACGTGCGAGCAACGCCTCCTCGGCGTATCTCTGGAGCGTCGGATTGAGAGTGGTGTAGACCTTGAGGCCTCCCCGGTAGAGGACCTCGCTGCCGTATTTTTTCTCGATATATTTCCGGACTTCCTCGAAAAAGTAGGCGGCGAAGTCAGAGGAGCCCCGCCGCCAGGGAAGCACGGCCAGGGGCCTGGCCTTGGCTTCCTCACCTTGGGCATTGGAGAGGTAGCCCTCTTCGACCATCCGGTTGAGCACATGATTGCGGCGGCGCAGAGTCGTGTCCACATTGGAATAGGGGGAATAAAGGGATGGGCCGCGGAAGATCCCCGCGATGAGCGCCGCTTCCTCCAAGGTCAGGTCCGTGACGCTCTTGCCGAAATAGAAGTTCGAAGCCGTCTCCACTCCATAGACTCCGTGGTTGAGGTAGAACTGGTTGCAGTACATCTCCAAGATCTTCTCTTTGGAGTACTGCTTTTCGATCTGGAGGGAGAGGTACATCTCCTTGAGCTTCCGGCCGATGGTCTGCTGAGGATAAAGGAAGAGGAGGCGGGCCAGCTGCTGGGTGATGGTGCTTCCGCCCTGGGGCCTTCGGAGGAGACGGCCGGTCCGGATGTTCTCTTTGAAGGCCCTCAGGACTCCCAAGAGGTCCACCCCGCGGTGGCGATAGAAGCGGGGATCCTCGGTGGCGATGATGGCCTTTTTCAAAACGTCCGGTATCTTGTCAGAGGGGACTTCGACCCGTCTTTCGATGGCGAAATCCTTGACGGCCTGGCCCTCATCGGAATAGACCGAGGTGATGATATTGGACTCGAACGTCTCGAGCTCAGAAACGGAAGGGAGGTTCTGTTTGACCGCCCGGTAGGCACCGAAGCCGGCCCCGAGCACGGCGGCGATTCCGAGAAGGATGACTACGCCAAGGACTTTGAGGGCCCTCTTCTTGTTGAATTTTTCTATGCGGATCCGGAGGAACGGCCTCTTTTTCTTGGGGGAGGAGTTTTTTCGAGCCATCGCGGTGAGTTTTTACTATACCAAAACCGGGGCGAAAAACCAAACCGGGACTCCCTGCCGCTGAGAGCAAAGGCGATCCGAGTCACCGCGTGTGCTTTTGGATCAGCCGGAGGACGCGGGCCGCGATCTCCTCGCTCAGTTCCTCTGGGGGACGGCGGGCGTCCAGATGGATGAACTTCCTCCCCCGGAAGCTGCGGAAAATCCTGCGGACCCGGGCCAGATACCGCTCGCGCTCGAACAGAAGGTCCTTTCTCTTGCGGTTTTTGATACGGCCCAAACCACGGCCTGCCTCGATGTCGAGGATGAAGACCAGGTCGGGTTTTACCGCGAACCTCTCGTTCAGGCGCCTGATGTGATCCGGGTCAATCCCTTTGGCCCCCTGGTAGGCGATAGTCGAAAAATAATAGCGGTCGAGGATGACCAACTTTTTCCCAGATAAAGCCGGCCTGATATTCCTCCGGACATTCTCCTGCCTGTCCTTGACGAAAAGCTTCAGTTCCTCCTCCGGTGTCAGGCTGCCGGCCGTCTTTGCCATCCTCTTTATCGCCCGTCCCCATTTTCCCCTGGTCGGCTCGCGAAAAGAGACGGCCTCATAGCCGAGCGCCTTGAGCCTTCGCAGGAGTCGGCGAGCCTGGGTAGACTTGCCGGCGCCGTCGATCCCTTCGAGGACGATCAGGAAGCCTTTTTTCAACCGCATGAGATGGGATCATACCGCGAGCCAAAGCGTTTGGCAACGTTTTGCCGCGGGGCGGAGTTATATTCTCCATCTCGGACGTTTGAATTTTTCAGGCGGATATGCTAACTTAAAGGCTAAATCCGGAGGCTGGGAAAAATGAAAAAATATGTATGGATCGGCATAATCGGTTTCCTTCTGGGAATTGCCGCCTCAGGCTATATCTTCCTCTATCTCCCCGAGAGACAGGCCGCAACGAACAGCAATTTCGAGACCTTAAAGGTCCCTCTAAGTTCTTCGCTCAATGCCGCCCCCTCGAGTCTTTCGCCCGAACTCCAGACGAATCTCGATTTCGTAACCATCGCCGACAAGGTCGGCCCCGCGGTCGTCAAGATCGTGAGCGAACGGGTGGACAAGGTTAGGGGCTTTGGGTTTGAAGACCAGATGCCCTTTGACGATTTCTGGCAGAGGTTCTTCGGACAACCCCGGGAACGCCAGAGGGAACAAGATGTCCCCTCCCAAGCGCAGGGTACGGGCTTCTTCCTCAGCGAAGACGGCTATCTTCTGACCAATTATCATATCGTTGAAAACGCCGTGGATATCGTCGTGACAGCCCTTAACGGCGAAGAATACAAGGCCAAGGTCATCGGCGCCGACCCGAGGTCGGACGTGGCCCTTCTCAAAGTAGAGGCGAAGGGACTCCCCTTTGCCGTGTTGGGCGATTCGGGACAGCTCAAGGTCGGCGAGTGGGTTCTGGCCATCGGAAATCCGTACGGACTGGAGCACACCGTCACTTCGGGCATCGTCAGCGCCAAGGGGAGGCAGCTCGGCCTGGGTGGCAACGTTCCCGAGTACCAAGACTTCATCCAAACCGATGCGGCCATCAACCGCGGCAACAGCGGCGGCCCGCTCGTCAACATGAAGGGCGAGGTCGTCGGCATCACCAGCAACATTTTCTCACCTTCGGGAGGCAACATCGGCCTGGGGTTTGCCATCCCCTCCAACCTGGCCAGGAAGGTCGTCACTCAGCTCAAGGAGAAAGGCCGCGTGATCCGGGGAAGAATCGGCGTGAGCATCAAGCCAACCCCGCTCACCGAGGATGACAAGGACGCCTTCAAACTCGAAAACAAGAATGGCGCCCTGGTCGTCGGAGTGGAAAAGGGAAGCCCGGCCGAAAAGGCCGGCCTCCAGAAGTACGATGTCATCGTCGAGGTCAACGGAGAGAAGGTCACGGACTCCAATAACCTTAAGCTGAAAATCGCCAACATAGAGCCGGGCAAGAAGGTCGAAATCAAGGTCATCCGGGAGGGGAAAGAACAGGCGTTCAGTGTGACAGTCGAGGAACTCGACCCGGCGGAAGCAAAGGTTGAGACTAAGTCCTCCGACAAGGACCTCGGTTTCACTATCCGGGAGCTGACCCCCACGCTGGCCCGGCGTTACGGCCTGGAGACTCAGGAAGGGCTGATCATCACCCAGGTGAGGCGCTACAGCGAGGCCGACCGCAAAGGATTGACCGCAGGTGATATTATCCTCGAGGTCAACCGGAAAAAAGTCGCCACCGTGGACGAACTGGAGAGGATGATGGCGAAGTTCGAGTCCGGCCAGGCCATTATCCTCCTCGTCCGGACAGAACAGGACGGAGATTCCATCGACCGGATCGTTACATTGCGGGTGCCTTGAGTGCGATTCACCAAGGTCCATTCCCTTGGCAATGACTTCATCGTCCTCGACCCGGACGAAAGCGCCGGGATCGTCGATGTCCCGGGTTTGGCCCGGAGGCTTTGCGACCGCCACCTCGGCGTGGGCGCGGACGGCCTTCTCCTCATATCCATTAAGGACAGGGAACGCGGGCTGGTCCACTTCCGGATCTTCAACGCCGACGGGTCCGAGCCCGAGATTTCGGGGAACGGGCTGCGCTGCGCGGCCGCCTATCTCTTCCACCAGAACAAGATCAACCCGCCCGATGTGACCTTCCTGACCAACATCGGAAACCGGCTCTGCAACCTCCTCGAGGTCCAGAACAACCGCACCCAGATCCGGATCGAGATGGGGACCCCCCGGCTGACCTCGAAGGAAATCCCCTTCGACGACGGCGTCTTCCACGAGAAGATCATCGACTACCCTCTGTCCATCCATCACAAGATCTACCCCGTCACTGTCGTCTCTTTGGGCAACCCCCACTGCGCCGTCTTCTACGATCGATTCCCGGCGCGAATCGAGTGGCACGAGATCGGCCGGGAGATCGAGTATCACCCCTTTTTCCCCAACCGCATCAACGTCGAGTTCATCCGGGTGCTCAGCCGCCGGGAAATCGATGTGCTCTTCTGGGAAAGAGGGGTCGGCGAAACGCTGTCTTCGGGGAGCTGTTCCTCGGCGGCCGCCGTCGCCTCCATCCTCAAAGGCCTGACCGACAGGAAGGTCACGGTCAAGACATTCTTGGGGCAAGTGATCGTCGAGTGGGAAGAGGATAAAGTTTACCAGTCGGGGCCGGCCGAGATCGTCTTCGACGGCGTCCTGCTAAAGTGAGTGTTCATACCCCTTAACCGCAAGGGGCCTCTTCTCCCCTCTTTCGTTGACCACCTGAACACCCTTTCCCCGCGTCATCCTGCCGATCTGCCGAAGCCGGAATGGCTTGATGAGTCCGATGATTCGATTCTCCAGGCCTGGACTCACGGCAAAAAGAAGCTGGTAATCCTCGCCGCCGTGAAGAGCCAGGCGCTCCGGCTTTTTTTCGAACCTGCGGATCGCAGGAGAGAGGGGAAGCTTGTCCAGGTCGATTTCCGCTCCCGTCCCGCTTTCCTCGCAAAGGTGGAGGAGGTCGACGGAGAGGCCGTCGCTCGTGTCGATCATGGCATTTGCCGCCTTAAGGCGGGAGAGCGCGAGCCCCAAGTCGATCTGCGGTGCCGGGTCGAGAAAGGCCCGGAGTAGCTGGTCAGCCCGCCTGTCTTGCCCCAGCCGGCCGCCACTCCGAAGCAGCCGCAGGCCGGCCGCTGCGTCACCCAAATGGCCTGAGACAAAGATCAAGTCGCCTGGCCGGGCCCCGCTCCGGCGGATGAATGTTCCGGCCTCTCCGATGACGGTGATGGAAACAACGATCCTCTTGGCCGCTGAGATATCCCCTCCGATGAGCACGACGCCGGCTTCCTCCGCCGCGGCTTTAAGCCCCCCGAAAAACCCCCGGACCCAGGCCTTATCCAACCCTTTCCGGAGGGCCAGGCCGAGCAGGGCAAACCTTGGCCTTCCGCCCATGGCGGCGATATCACTCAGGTTGACGTTGAGAGATTTCCGCCCGAGATAGTGCGGCGGATGGAGTGAAGTGATGAAGTGAACGTCCTCGATGAGTAAGTCTGTCGTGAGAAGGCAGGACGCCTTGGGCCCGCGGATGACGGCAGCGTCGTCGCCGATGCCCAGGACCAGACCCCGCTTTCTTGCGGAAAACTCTTTGCGGATGGATAAAATCAGCTCTCTCTCGCGAAGGGAGCGGAGGTTCATCCCTCGGCCTTCTTCTCCGGTGCCTTGATCAGCGCGTGCTCGAAGACGTCCTGGATCTCCTCGACGAAGATGAACTCCATCTCCTTCTTGACCTTCTGGGGGATGTCGATCAGGTCCTTCTTGTTGGGGGCCGGCAGGATCATCCTGCGTACGCCGGCCCGCTGGGCCGCCAGGACCTTTTCTTTGACGCCGCCGATGGGCAAGATGTTACCGCGGAGGGTGATCTCTCCGGTCATGGCCACGTCCCTCATCACCTTCATATCCGTACAGACCGAGATGAGCGCAGTGGCGATGGTGACGCCAGCCGAGGGACCGTCCTTGGGGATGGCGCCTTCGGGGATGTGGACATGGAAATCGTTTTCGGAGAAGAAGTTGACATTGACCCCGAACTCTTCGGCATGGGAGCGGGCGTAGCTCAGGGCAGCCTGCGCGGACTCTTTCATGACGTCGCCGAGGGAGCCCGTCAGGGACAGGTTCCCTTTGCCCTTCATCTTGATCACCTCGACGAACAGGATCTCGCCGCCCGAGGCCGTCCAGGCGACGCCGGTGGCGACACCCACTTGGTCCTTCTTCAGAAGCTGGTCCTTAAAAATCTTGGCCGGGCCGAGGTAGCTTTCGACGTTCTGGGAGGTGATCCGGTAGAGTTTCTTCCTCCCTTCGGCAATCTTGCGGGCGACCTTGCGGCAGATCGAGGCCACCTCCCGCTCCAGGTTGCGCACGCC
>DQHV01000205.1 GCA_003524335.1 Candidatus Aminicenantota bacterium
GGGTTCATTCCCTTCAATTTGAGGGTCAACAGGCGGATTTTCCTTCTCTCCTTGCTCCTCTCGGGCGGCGGGCTCATCTTTATGGTCAACCGCAGCCTGCCCCTGTCTTTCGCCTTCCGGCTGGTCCACGAGGCCGGCGACGGCCTGCTGGGGGCGCTGGTTGTCCTGTTCATTTCCCGGCTGTTCGAGAGGGAAAGCATCGGCGGGAGCTCGGCCATCCTGCTTACCGTGATGACCTGCGGCCACATGGTCGGGGCGCTGCTCTTTTCTTCGATGGGGTTCCGTTTCGGCCTTTTCTATCCTTTCCTCATGGCGGGGGGGNNACATCATCCTCGTCAGCGGCGAGCCCTATGTCGACCATCCCTTGTCGGCGGCCGGCGTCATCGCACGTGTGCTCGACACCAAGGGGTACAGAGTCGGGATCATCGGGCGGCCGGACTGGAAGACCGATAAGGATTTCCTCAAGCTAGGCCGGCCGCGCCTCTATTTCGGCGTCACATCCGGCTCCATGGACAGCATGTTGGTCAATTATACGCCGCTCAAAAGGGAGAGAGCCAAGGATCCGCATGTTCCTTATCATTCCGGGATCCCCGATAGGGCCGTCCTTGTCTATGCGAATAGGATCAAGCCTCTTTTCCCCGATTCGACGATCGTCCTCGGCGGGATCGAGGCCTCGCTGCGGCGTTTCGCCCACTATGATTACTGGGAGAACAAGGTCCGGCGCAGCCTTCTCCTGGATTCGCGGGCGGATGTCCTGGTGTACGGCCCCGGCGAGAAGCAGGCCCAGGAGATCGCCCGGCGCCTGGACAACGGCGAGGATCTTCTCGGAGTGCCAGGGACCTGTGTAGTTCGGCGGGAGCTTCGTGCCGGGTTTAGTGTCATTCCCTCTTACGAAGAGGTGAGCGGTGATTCGGCCAAGTTCTGCGAGGCCCAGCGGCTGTTCTCTAACCGCCGACAGCTCGCCCAGGCCCATGCCGGCCGCTACGTGCTTCAATTCCCGATGCCGGAATACACGACAGCGGACCTGGACTGGATATATGGTCTGCCCTATTCACGTCACGTCCCGCCCGGTTTTTCCGAGTTTGCCCTGGCGAGGTTCTCCGTGGTCACCCACCGCGGCTGCATCGGCGACTGTTCGTTCTGCTCCCTGGCCCTCCATCAGGGCGACCGGATCGTCTCCAGAAGTGAGGGTTCCATTATAGAGGAGATCCGGCGGTTGACCCGGCATCCCGAGTTCAAGGGCCATATCGACGACCTGGGCGGGCCGACGGCGAACATGTACGGGATGGACTGCCCGGCGCCGTGCCCGGAGGGGAGATGCCTGCCCTGCAAGAAGCTCGACCGCAGCCACAGCCGGCTCATCCGGTTGATGAAGCGGGCGCGGGCCGTTCCCGGCGTCAAGAAGGTCTTTGTCCGGAGCGGCATCCGCTACGACCTGGCCATGGAGAGCCGCGAGTATCTCCGGGAGTTATGTGCTCACCACATCAGCGGGCTGCTCAAGATCGCGCCCGAGCACGTCTCACCGCGGGTGCTGCGCTTGATGAACAAGGGCCGGGACCGGAGCGCGGAGTTCCGCCGGCTGTTTAAAGAGCTGAACCGGGGACGGAGGCAGCAACTCAAAGGCTATTACATGGTGGCTCATCCCGGAACATCGGAGAAGGAAGCGTGCGAACTGGCCAGGCATCTGGAAAAACTGGAGCGGGAGGGGGAGAGGCCGGTCGAGGGCGTCCAGGTCTTCACACCGACGCCGATGACCCGCTCCACCTGCATGTATCGCACCGGGGTTGACCCGATCACGGGCGAACCGGTCTATGTCCCCCGCACCTTTGCCGAAAAGAAGGCCCAGAAATGGTTACTCGAGAAGAGCGGATCGGGAATCGCCTAGAATCCCTTGAGCTTGTCTGCTGGGACGAGGCCGTATCGTCAAAGTTGCGGTCGTCAATCACGATCAATTCGTCATCGTTCCGCTTCTCCCGCCGGAGGTCTCGAAGGCATTCCATGATGGTGCCTTGGCTGTTATACGCGGGGACGATGATGGACAGGGACGCGTTCGTGTTACTCATGGGAGAGCGCACCTGTCAAGCGGACGACCTGCGCCAAGCTCCGCGGCGCCACGATCAGCGGTCCTCCTTCTGTCCCAAGGAAAGTGGCTACGTGCAAGTTTTCCTCCCGGCATTATAAGAGATGCGGGCGGCCTGAGACAGCGAGTTTATCGATATACTTAGCAACCTTAAAGGAGCCCGCCCACGGAGACCCGGCAGCCTGCAGCGGCCTCAAGGTTTCGGCGACCTTTCTACCGGGGGTTGCTAGCAGACGCGGGATGGCCCGCTCTCTTTGAGGTATGATATGGCAGCCGGGCTCCTAAAATTTGACAGATGTTGGAAATGAAAGTATAAAAGCTCTCGCCAAAAAAAGATGAAAACTCGGGTGGAAATCAGAAAATTCGCTTGCCTCGTCCTTTTGGTCTTGGGCGATGGCGCTGCCTGTGTGACTTCATTCCTGACGGGCTTCATCGTCCGGAATCATATCCTAATGAAGGCGCTCCATCTTCCCCTTAGGCCGTTGTCATTCTCGGACCAACTCGGGTCGGGCTTTATGGCCCTGGCCGGGGCGATCATCGTCCTTATTTTCACGTTTGAAAAGCTGTACATCAGAAGATATTCATTTTGGGAAGAAACACGGCATCTCCTCAAAGGCCTGTCCTTGTCGTTTATTGTAATAGCCATCGTCGTCTTTTTGCGGCAGACGTTTCATCCCTTTCCCCGGACAACCTTTCTCTTCGCCTGGGTGAGCAGCCTCTTTCTATTTCCCCTCTTCCGACTGGCGATGAAGAAGGCCTTTAAGAAGAGCCGCCTGTGGAAGAAAAACGCCCTTATCCTGGGCACGAATCCGATGGCCCAACGCGTCGCCCAGGAAATCATGAGGAACGATACCCTGTGCTACGAGGTTGTGGGTTTTCTGTTCGAAAGCCGCCAAAAGCCCCAAATGACTCATATCGGAGGGATCAAGATCGTCGGAGGCCTGGGCCAGCTGAACCGGGAGCTGTGCCGGGCGTTGAACGTCCAGGACATCTTCATCGCGCTCTCCGACTGCCCGCAGAATGAACTCATCAGGATCGCCAAGACATGCGAGCCCCTGGCCGAGACCATCAAAATCATTCCCGATATCAGCATCCTCTATACGCTGGGAGTCGAGCTGGAGAACGTGGGGGACGTTATCGCGGTCTCGGTGACCAGGAACTTGGCCAAGCCGTGGAACATTCTTGCCAAAAGAGCCTATGATGTGATTCTTGCTCTTCTTCTGATGCTCATCCTGTCCCCGTTTCTTCTCCTGATTGCCGCCGTCATCAAGCTCGATTCGCCGGGGCCGGTGATATTTTCCCAATTCCGGCTGGGAAAGAAAAAAAGGATTTTCCGGATCCATAAATTTCGGTCGATGTATGTGAACGCCGATGACCGGCTGAACACGTATCTGCAAACCCATCCCCGGGCCCATGAGGAATGGCGCCATTTTCGAAAGTTGAAAGAACAGGACCCCCGTGTCACGCGCGTCGGGAAGTGGATCAGAAAATGGAGTCTTGATGAGCTTCCTCAGTTCCTCAATGTCCTGAGGGGCGACATGAGCCTTGTCGGCCCCAGGCCCTATCTCCCCGAGGAGCTGGATAAAATCGGGGAGCCATACCAGATCATTTCATCGGTCACGCCCGGGATGACCGGGATTTGGCAGATCCAGGGAAGAAATGCCCTGTCCTTTGAGGGGCGCGTTTTTTTTGATGACTACTACATCCGGAACTGGTCCCTCTGGCTCGATATTGTCATTATTTTAAAGACGATCAAAGCCATCGCCCGACACGAAGGCGCTTATTAAAAAGAACGAATCCAGAGCCTGCCTCCGGCCCGGAGTCAGCGAGAGGTCCGAAAGAGTTGAGACTCCCGGTCCGATGGCTCGGGACTCTCCCCTTGGGCCCAGCTTTTCCTTATGGAACAGACTTTGGGCCGTCGGGCTACCCTTGTCACTCCCCATTGCCTAGTATATAATCCTGTTCATTGTGAAAGTCAGCCTTTGCGGACGTCGCGTCTTTCAAGATGTCATCCCCCCGATGAAGGGACAGGACTGAATGTTCGTCCAACATCTCCAGGAGTACGTGAACAAAGCCGATGCCATCGGGACCAAGCCCCGTGCCCCCAGAAAGAGAGTGACATTCCTGCTGGAAAAAAGCCTGACGCCGCAAGGACTGGAGTCGGATGACGCGATCGAGCTCCTCAACGCAGCGTTGCAGGAGGACCAGCAAGAGCTTATAAAGGATTTTGCCGCCCAGCTCAGACGACCACGCCCCAAGGACATCCTGCTGCTCCCGCCTCTCTATTTCACCAGCCGGTGTGAAAACAAGTGCGTCTATTGCGATTTTTCCTCCAGGGGAACGCGGCTGTCCCAGAGGGAATTCTTGGATGAAATGAAGGCCCTCCTGGACATGGGCTATCGCAGCATCGAGCTCGTCAGCAGTCAGGATCCGGAGCTCTTTATTAAAAATGCGGCGTATTCGCCGCACAACCAAGTGTTTGACATTCAAAAGGTGGTCGATTATTTCAACCTGGCCAGGACCGAGCTCAACGCTCGCGGCGGTGGAATGCTGACCAGCAATATTCCCCCCGTCGACCTTAANNATCGGAAGCTTCACTCGAATCAGGGACCGAAGTTTAATCAGTGGTTCCGCATCCGAAGCTATGAGGCCGCGCTCGCGGCCGGCATCGGACACGTCGCGGGCGCCTTCCTCAAGGGCCTTTATGACTGGCGCAAAGAAGAATTTCTTCTGTACGAGCTCGACCGGCATCTCCGAACGAGGACCGGAAAAGGATTCTCCATCATCGGTACCCCTCGCCTCAAGGGCCCATACTTGAAAACAGGGCTCGTGGCTCCCTACAGAGTCGCCGATGCGGACTACGAGCTGAATATTGCCCTGGATAGGATTCTTTTTGACGGCCTGATATGGCTGCAGACGCGAGAAACGCCCGCCCTGAACAGGCGTCTGATCGACCGCTACGGCGCCGGCGTGGTCCTGACCCTTGACTGTTCGACGGCCCCGGGCGGCTACAGCCAGCCATCCCAAAGGAGGGCCCAATTTCCCGTTTTTCGGCAGAACCTCAATGCGGCAGTGGCGGACCTTGAGAACCAGGGCTACAGCGTGATCTTCAACTGGTCGGCCGAAACGCTCTCCAGCTTCCTCCGAAACCGCGGGCCTGATACCCATGGTTGAGGCCGGCCGCGATCTTTTTGAATGAGTATGACGTCCTGGACAGATGTTCTGACCCATTTTTGTTTGGCGGGCCTGTTGGCCAATCCTTGGAGAAGTCCTCGGGCGATCAGAAAGCTCCAAGAAAAGAAGCTCATGAGACTGATTCCGCACGCCTATCGTCACGTCCCCTATTACCGCAGCCTCCTGGACTCCGCCCGCATCAAACCTCAAGACATCCGGACTCTGGGAGACCTGGAGAATGTTCCCCTGACGACAAAGGCACAGCTCCGCGACCTGCCGGACGCAGAAAAGACGGCGCGCACGATCGACCTTGTCCAGTGTCAGTCCTTTTCTACGAGCGGAGCCACAGGAATTCCACTCCGCTCCTTTTTTACCCGGCAGGATGCCCTTCTAAAGAATCTTGCCTGGATCCGGAGCTTTACGCATTGCGGAGTGAATCCCTTCTCCCGAACGGCCGCTTTTGTGGGCCGAAGAGACGTCAAGACAAGGCGCTCCTGGTATGAATACCTGGGCCTTTGGAGGAGGCAGGAAATTTCCACCTGGGAGGGCCCCGAATCCTGGGTTCGGACGCTCCGTCAATGGCGGCCTCAGGTCTATCAGGGATACGTGATGACCCTCAGGCTTCTGGCCGAGCACGTCCAGGAGAACGACCTGCGAGACATCCGGCCTCGTCAAGTTCTCAGCAGCTCAGCCCTGCTGGATTCGCCCACCCGCCGATATCTGGAATCGCTGTGGGGTTGTTCCCTGATCGATTTCTACGGCTCCGATGAAGGCGGTTGCCTGGCGTGGGAGTGCCCTGCCTGCAAGGGCTATCACATCAGCTCGGATACGGTGATCCTGGAAATCCTCAATAACGGAAAGCGCGCTCGGCCCGGAGAGGACGGCGAGGTGGTCATCACCAACCTCCATTCCTGGGCCATGCCCTTCATCAGGTACAAACAGGACGATGTGGTTACGCGGTCTTGCCGAGAGCCGGTTTGCGGACGGCACTTTCCGCTGCTGGAAAAGATCCAGGGCCGGCTGGATGATTTCATCGTACTGAAAAACGGGAAAAAACTGTCCCCCCACCTTTTTTATTATGCCGTGGATCCTGTCCCCGGGATCAGGCGATGGAGAATGATCCAGGACTGCCGGCATAGACTCAAGGTCGAGATCGTCCCCACCGATTCCCTAAGCCCGACCTCGTTGAAAGCCATCGAACGAAATCTCCGGCAGGTCGTGAACAACGACTTGACGGTGGAGATCGTTGTGGTGGACGCCATCCACGTGGAAAGAGGAAAGAAATTCCGGGCTGTGAATTCAAAGTTTGGAGGTCCGGGCTCGTGAGCGGCAGGCTCCGGATGGCCGGCCTTCTTCCCGTGTTGAAAAACACTCTGGCCTACAATTGCCTTGAACCCCTGAAACAGAAACCCGCCCGGCCTCGGTCGCTCTGCCTTTATGTGACCTATCGGTGCAACATGAGGTGCCGGATCTGCGGCATCTGGCGGAAGGAGCCTCTCCAGCCTTCCGAGGAGCTGACCTCAGAAGAGCTCCTTCGCCTGCTCGCCGACCCTCTTTTTGCCAATCTCGAGTTCATCAACATCAACGGCGGAGAGCCGAACCTCAGGACTGACCTTCCGGACATCATGCACGGATTGATCCGGCAGTTCCCTTCCCTCAAACGCCTGAGCCTGAATACCAACGGCCTTCCGCCCGACCGAGTGGTCAAAAACGTCGACCTGACTTCGCGACTCTGCGAATTGGCAGGCATTCACTTCTCCGCATCGGTTTCCGTACACGGCCTAGGAGCAGAATTCGACAAGATCGCGGGGATAGAAGACGCTTTTCCGCGGGTGAAGACCACACTGGCCGGGCTGAAAGAGGTCCAACGCCTCCATCCCTTTTTTCTTTCGGCCAATTGTGTCATCTGCAGCCTGAACCTTGATCAACTGGACGCTCTTCGGGCCTGGGGTCACGCGGAAGGAATCCCCGTCAATTTCGCCCTGGGCGAGGTCCGGCCCCGCTTTCTCAATGAAGCGATGGCCGCGGATATCCTGATTCCGCAAGACGGCCGGAAAAAAGTGGTCAGATTTCTGAGGACGCTGGCACTGGCGAAAAAGGAATATCTCCAGCATGCCTTTCGCTATGCGTCCCTGGCCGAGATGCTCGAGTTCGAGAAAAAGCGAACCATGGCCTGTCACTACGCCCTGGGGGGAGTGGTCTTGGGGTCGAGGGGAGAGCTGTTTTATTGCAAGAACAGCCTGTCCATCGGGAATGCGCGGAAGAACTCTGCCCTCGATATCTATTATGACACCCACAACCTCAAATTTAGGCAGGAAGAAATTATTGGAAAAACATGCGGAACGTGTCCTCCGTATTCCTTTAACCAGATCGAGATTGAAAAAGAGATCTTCAGAGTCCTCGCCTATTTGCTGTTCTCATCCTGAGAAAAGCCGCGCGCCCGGCCAGGACGCGCAAATAACGAAAATAATAGGTCGGCAAGGGGTCGATCCGGGAACGAACCGCAAAAAAACTCAGGTACCCCGCAATACGCCCTCCCGTTGGACAACGGGCAGGGAATCGTCCTCCAGGTCTTCCGTTTGGCAAGAAAATTGACTAAGATAGGATTCAGTATCCGGAGGATTCGCATGGCGGGAGTTAGAAGAAGTTCATGGCCGCCTGTATTCTTTGTGGATCATCTTGTAGTCCTCCAAGACCGATGAACATGCTATCGAACGTCCTCTTCCTAAACACCCATTCGGCGCTCAACGCGGGGGATGCGGGCATCGTGTTGGCCCAAGTCCGGTTTTTTCGGCAGAGGTTTCCCGGAATCCGTATTTCCATTACCTCCAGAACCCCGCGGCTTGATGAGCCCTTCTATGCGCCTTGGGGCATCCGGGTCCTGTCGCCGCTCGTACCCGTCCCCAGCCTTTATTCCGGCCCGATTAATAAAATCTGGAATGTTCTCAAAGAAGGCGCGTCCGTTTCGGCCAAGGCCAGGCTCATCACGGAAATCCAGAAGAGCGAACTCGTCGTCGCCAGCGGCGGCGGGTATTTTTACTCGCACCACGGCCGCATCCCGGGACCCATGTTTTTTCAAAACTACCTGCCACTGAAACTGGCGTCTTTCTTCGGCAAGCCCGTCATGTTCTTTCCCCAGTCCTTCGGCCCCATGCATAACCCTGTCGCTTCCCGGCTTGTGAAAGACCTCCTTAGAGGGCCCAACATCGTAAAAATATTTGTCCGGGAGAACATCTCGGCAGAGTATCTCCGGAGGCTCTTGGCCCTGGAGAACAGCCTGGGCAAGATTGTTCCGTGTCCGGATTTTGCCTTCTTGCTGGACCATGTCCACTCGCGCGGCGGGGAGATCCGGATGCCGACCCTGCCAAGGCCGGTCGTGGCCGTCACCTTGAGGACATGGGATTTTCCGGGAGCCGGGACGGCCAAAGAAAAAAAGGAGAGGCAGAGACAGTACTTCTCCTTTTTTGAGGATATCAGCCGGAGGATTATCGCCGATTGGGGAGGTTCGGTCCTCATCCTTCCGCAGGTTAGGGGTCCCGGCCTTTACGAAGACGACCGGATCATTTCCCGAGCGCTGGAGGAGAAACTCCGGGCTCGCAGTCCACGCGGACGCGTCCATTATCTCGACCTCCCGGACTACGTATCTCCTTCGGCCCTGGTGCAACTACTCTCCCAGGTAAATCTTTTGATCGCCACCCGGTTTCATTCGGCGATCTACGCTCTCTTGGCAGGGCGTCCGGTCCTTGTCCTGGCCTATCAGCCGAAGAGCTCGGGGATGATGGACAGCTTGGGACTCGGCCGGTACTGTCTGGGAATCACGGATGTCGATGCGCAGCAGGCCTTGCGATTGGCCCAGGAAGTCCTTGAGCACCCTGCCCCGCTTCGACGGAAAATTGAAGACCGGGTGGCCGGGGCCCGGCGGGCCATCGTATCGAACGTCGGAAAGAGCCTCGAGGAATGGCTGGCCTAGAGCGCCGATGAAGGTCCTTCTGGTCAACAAGTATTTCTTCCTCAAGGGCGGTGCCGAAGCCGTTTTTTTTGAAACGGCCCGAGTCCTGAAGGCCAAAGGGCACAGCCTGTGCTTTTTTTCCATGCACCATCCTCAGAACTTCCCGTCGTCCCATTCCCGCTACTTTGTTTCCCAGGTGGACTTCATCGGCTCCCCCTCCTGGCCGCACCAGCTCAAGGCCGCGGGGAGGATTCTTTATTCCCTGGAAGCGGGGAGACGGCTCTCTGCTTTGATTCGGTCCGAGAAGCCCGACCTCGCCCACCTCCACAACATCCATCATCAGATTTCCCCTTCCATACTGCCCGTTCTCAAGAAGAACAAAGTTCCTGTTGTGATGACGCTGCATGACTACAAACTCCTCTGCCCGGTCTACACATTTTACAGCCAGGGCGCCGTCTGTGAGAGATGCGCCGGCGGCCGCTATTTCCACTGCCTGCTCCACAAGTGCTCGAAAGACTCCTACCTGAAAAGCGCCTGGAATACGCTGGAGATGTCCCTCCACAATACGCTTCTGGACCTCTACGGCGCGGTTGATGTGTTTATTTGCCCCAGCCGTTTTCTGCAACAAAAAATGACACGCCAGGTTGAGGCGAGCCGTCTCGTCTATCTTCCTAATTTCATATCCCTGTCTGCCCCTCCTCGCAACCCTCTCCAGCCTGATAAAAATATCGTCTACTGCGGACGGCTCTCCAAGGAGAAGGGCCTGAGGACTCTGCTGAGAGCCCTCCGGGGTTTGGACGCCCGCTGCCAGGTCATCGGCCAGGGGCCGGACCAGCCCTATCTTGAAGAATTCGCACGAAGGAATGCACTGCACAATGTCACTTTCCTGGGCCACAAGCCCCCGGAGGAAGTGAAAGCGCATATCCGAGACGCTCTCTTCACGGTCCTGCCCTCCGAGTGGTATGAAAACCATTCCCGGGCCGTGGTCGAATCTTTTTCGCTGGGAAGAGCCGTCGTGGCTTCAAGGATCGGAAGCATCCCGGAGCTTGTCAAGGACGGGGAAACGGGGTTGACCTTTTCCCCGGGAAACGCGGAGGACCTCAGGGCCAAGATGCTGGAGCTCATGAGGAGGCCGGGGAGGGCTCTCGAGATGGGCGTCAACGCGAGGCGTTTTGTCCAGGAGCAACTGGAGGCAGAAGTATTGTACCCGGCCCTGATGAACATCTATGGGCAAGCCCTGGAAATGGACCGTTGATATGGAAGCGGCCGTCATCACTACCTACCGATGCATCCAGAAATGCGCGATGTGCCGGACCTGGAAATTCCCGACAACGGAGGAGGAAGAGTTTCGGCCTTCCCTCCTGGAAAAGTTGCCTCGGCTTTCTTTCTGCAACATTACGGGAGGCGAGCCGTTCCTCCGGGAGGACTTGAGCGATATCGTGGCCATCCTGAAACGCAAGGCGAAGAGGATCGTGATCTCCACAAACGGATATCTCACCGAAAAAATCCTCCGGCTGGCCGGCGAGCACAGGGACGTAGGAATCCGCGTCAGCCTGGAAGGTCTTGCGGCGGTCAACGACAAGCTGAGGGGAATGTCCGGCAGCTTTGACCGGGGCCTCCAGACCGTGCAGGAGCTCAAAAGAATGAAAATGAAGGACATCGGCTTCGCCATGACGGTCTCGGACACAAACCCCGGAGACCTGCTCGATCTTTTTCATCTTGCCCAGGGACTGGGCGTCGAATTGGCCACGGCCGTCGTCCACAATTCCTTTTATTTTCATACCTCGGACAACGAGCTGAAAAATAAAGAGGAAATCCTGAGGAACTTTCAGCAACTCGTCCGTGAATTGCTTCGGTCGGGCAAAATAAAGAACTGGTACAGGGCCTATTTCAATTTTGGGCTGATGGAATACGTCCAAGGGCATCCCAGGCTTCTCCCGTGCCCCGCAGGCACGGACGTTTTTTTCCTGGATCCCTGGGGGGAAGTCTACCCCTGCAATGGGCTGGAAAAGCGGTTCTGGCTGGAAAGCCTGGGGAATCTCCATCGCCAGACCTTTCAGCAGATCTGGCATTCCCGGAGAGCCGAGGACATCAGGGCAAAAGCCAACCGTTGTCCGAAGAACTGCTGGATGATAGGGACAGCTTCTCCGGCCATGAAGAGGAATATCTGGAGACCGACGCTGTGGATTCTTCAAAATAAGATTTTTCCTCACCAACAACACACGCCATGAGAGTTGCTTTTATCGGACTGAAAGGCATCCCCGCGAAGTTCGGCGGTGTCGAACAGCACGTGGACTCTCTGAGCAAGGGACTGGCTGCGCGTCATCACCGCGTCTCCGTCTATGTCAGGCCTTGGTATAGCGGTACGGGCCGGAAAAATTATGAAGGCGTGAGGCTTGTTGCAGTCCCTACCCTGAAAACAAAGCACCTCGATGCCGCTGTTCACACTTTCCTAAGTTCGATCCATTGTCTATTCACAAGCGCCGAGATTATTCATTACCACGGTATCGGCCCCTCCTTGTTTAGCATCATCCCTCGATTGATGGGACGGAAAACCGTCTCCACAATTCACAGGCTAGACTGGGCGGCGAAGAAGTGGGGTCGGGCGGCCAGGCTCTTCTTGAAAATGGGAGAATGGGTATCCCTCCACGTGCCCCACCGGACGATCGTGGTTTCCGAGGGCATCAAACAATATGTTCGCTCCGTCTACCAGAAAGACCCTGTGGTGATCGCTAACGGGGTCCCGCCACCTGTTTTCCGACCGCTGAGAATTCTTCGGCAAAAATATGATCTCCGCGAGGGGCAATATATCCTTTTCCTGGGAAGGCTCGTGCCCGAAAAACGCCCCGACCTGCTCATCCAGGCCTTTCGGGCCTTAAGCCCAGCCTCGGAAAAAAACGGGCGCCTCAAACTCGTGCTGGCCGGGGGTTCGAGCGCAACAGACGACTATGTCCGATGGCTTCAAAAGATCGCCCAAGGGGACCCCCGAGTGATATTCACGGGATATGTTTGGGGAGAAGAAAAAGCGGAGCTATTCAGCCACGCCCTGATCTTTGTTCTCCCCTCCAACCTGGAAGGCTTACCCATCTCTCTTTTGGAAGCTCAGAGCTACGGCCTCTGTTGCCTGGCCAGCGACATCGAGCCCCACCGGGAAGTCATCCAGGACGGGCAGGATGGAAGGCTTTTTCGCTCTGAAGACGGCGAGGACTTGAGGGCTCGCTTGGCTGCCTTGCTGGAACACCCGGAGGAAATCAAGCGGCTGGGTCAGCGGGCTTCGAGGAACGTTCAAAAAAGGTTTTCGTGGGAGGACGTCATCGAGAAGACGATCACCGTCTACAATGAGGCCTTGAGCGGTAGAGGGCCCCGATTCTGAGGCCCTGAAGGCCTTGTCGCGACAGGATTCCTGAGGAGAACGGCACGAATGAATCGACAGAGTCCAGAGGAAGCCGGTCGGCCGTTTCCTGCGGGTCCTTGCCGGCCCTTGAGGGGGAAAAATTCCGAAAGCAGCGGCCCCTGGCTGTTGGGCGCTTGCGGATGAAAAAGGCTATCCTTTTCCTATGGCCACGCCTAGAGACCTGGGGTCGGGTTGCCCCAAGGATTCCAGGGGCCGCCAGGTGCGGCTTGTTTCAAATATCAGGTAGGCCTTTTTTTGAGGGATCTCCCGGGAAGAAAATGTCAGCTCTCGCCAGCCTTTTTGGTTGATGGAAATTCTCCTGAGGAGCCGCTCCTTTTTGAAAAAGGCATTGGCCAAGTAGACCTTCAGGAATACAGGGTTTTTTTCAAGATCAGGATGAGAGGCCAGGCAGGGAAGGATCAATTGCGGGCCGGGATTGTCAAGAGTGAGACCGGCCGTTTTTTTTGTCCAGCGAAAAGCCCTGCCGGCATTGTCCCGTTCCCACTCATAGAAACCAAAGTCCTGCCGCAGAGAGAACTCTTCGGTTCGGCTCCTCAGGGATAGGGAATGGAGGGCATTCCAAGAATGAAGGAGCCCATAGATAAAAACTAAGAGGATGGCCGCTGTTTTGAAATGACCCGCAGATCTCTGCTGGAGAATTTTCCCGGGTTCGGGACGAGCTTCCGTTGAGGGAACGGCTAGGGCAAGGGCCACCAAAAACCAAAGTACGTATTTCACTTCAAAGCTTCCGATAAAGGTTTGAAATACGAAATTCGTGGCGAACGCGGCCAGACCCGAGACTGCGCCGATGAATATATAAAGGTCCGGGTCACGGGCAGAAATTTCTTGCCATTGCCGCCGCGCGTGTAGAAAAATCAGCCCGACGATTCCCGCAAGTGCCGCCAGCCCCACAATCCCCAGCTCGGCCCCGATTTGAAGGACATAGTTGAGGGCGGAATCCGTTGACTGATGGGGCAGTCCCATTTTTTTTAAGCTATTCGGCAGCTCGATGATGAAGCTCCCGACTCCCACGCCCGTCAGGGGATAGTCCCTGAACATGTCCAGGCCGGCTTTCCAGAAGAGCAATCTTTTGTTGAAGAGCTCATGAAGCGAGGATTTGCCCTCCAGCCAAAAAAGACTGGACCTCATCCTTTGATGGAGTATCGAGCCCGGGGAGAGAAAAAAGGTCAGGCCCAGGGCCAACACAGCCAGGAGAATGAGCGCGCCCGCCGCGAAGAGCTTTTTCTTGTGGGAGAACCGACTTTTTATAAAAAAGAGAATGCCAAAACAGAGGAGCCCGACTCCCAACCCCAGGAGATTGCTTCTTGACCCTATCGAGGGGAAAACCAACACAGAGAGAAGAAGTAAAATCCCAAACAGAGCTCTCAGGTATTTTGGACGGAACGAGAAAGCCAGGCCGAGGAACAACGGAAAGGTGGCCGACACAACGGCGCCGAACGAATTGGGATCCTTGAGCGTCGCGTTGATTTGATGGAGGTTGCGCCAGAAGGGGGTGGTCCCCAGGCCGGGTGCGCTGAACTTTTNNACTTTTGGACCAGGCCGAAAAACAGGACGAGTAGAGTCGACAAGGAAAAAGCCACCAGTAATTTGGACCTGAAGTCTTTTCGTTTGGCCAGGGCAAACAGGGCTAAGAAGAACAAGATTCCCGTAATATAGTTCAGCGAGCTAATGACCACGCTCATGATCGCGCCGCCGGCCCGAACCCCCAGGACATTCACCTTCAATTCATAGACGCCGCTGGACAANNGGGAGGCTGTTTATGAGGAGGGAAAAAAACAGGAACGCGATCATTCCACGCCACGCCTCGACAGCCGCGAGAACGCAGGTCAGGACCAGAACAGGCAGCAGAACAGCCTGGAAATCTTGGATTAACGGAACGTACTTCCAATAAAAGAAAAAAAGGAGAAACACATAGGCAGAAAGCAGCCCATAAAACAGCCGCTTTCTTTTTGGGGGAAAGGAATCGTTCAAAGTATTTATAGATTAGCATGTTGCAAGATGCTGTTCAATCTCCCGAAAAAGCCCGATCAGCGTCCTGTTTGACAACGAGAAAGGAGAGAAAGTAGAATCGAATCCATCTCGGGATGATCAAAAGAGCATTATCATTCCATGGACACGAAAAGCCCTAAGGTCATGGTCCTCGGGCTTGACGGAGCGGATTCCGGGATCATCGACCCCTTGATGGCCGTGGGGAAACTCCCCCATATCGCCTCTTTGATGAAAGAGGGGACGAGAGGCTCGCTCAAATCGACCGTCATGCCGAACAGCTTTCCGGCGTGGGTGTCCTGCCTGACGGGAGTCAATCCCGGTAAGCACGGCATCTACTGGCCCCTGATCAGGAGAGGCGGCTCCGCCTATCCTCTCCGGTTGATGAACTCTTCGGACATCCGGGCCAAGCGCCTCTGGGACCTCTTGGGCGCGCAAGGCCGGCGCGTGGGCGTGGTCAACGTTCCCACCGAATATCCGCCCGCGGAGGTCAACGGTTTCCTGGTCTGCGGCGCCCTGACGCCCGGGATGGACAGCGATTTCACCTACCCGCCGGGGCTCAGGGATGAGGTCTTCGCCGCGGTCCCCGGTTACCGGTGCGAAATCGATTATGCCGACCTGAACCTGGAGCGACTGGCGGACCAAGTCCTCGGATCCATCGAGAACCGGGAAAAGCTGGTTCTTCACCTCCTAGAGGAAAGGGACTGGGACTTATTCGTAGCCGTCTTCACCGAGACGGACCTGACCCAGCACAAATTTTGGGCGGGGATCGACCCGCAGCATCCGGACCATGCCCGCTTTGAAAAGCGATACGGGACCTTCGTCCATAAAGTCTATCAGAGATTGGACGAAACGGTCGGGCGGGTCATCCAAAAAATTCCCGAGGACGCGTTTATTTTCGTGATCTCGGATCATGGGTTCGGGCCGTTTTACCAGTCTTTTTCCCTTCCCCGATGGCTGAGAGAGAACGGATACCTCGACGTGAGGAAGCCCACGCCCTGGGCCCGGATCAAGGATCTCTTGGTTGCGGCCATGGGCCCTCAAAAAGCGCGTTGGATGAAACGTACCCTTTCCTCTTTCAAGGGCGCTTCCAAAAAGAATCGGACCGTCCGCATTCAGAGGGAGAGGGATGAATCCCAGGGCGAGGCGGCGTCCAAAAAAATCGTCTGGGAGCGCACCAAAGCCTACCATACAGCCGATTACGGAATCCGGATCAACGTCAAAGGGCGGGAACCGCAGGGAATCGTCGCCCCCGGGGCCGAGGCGAACCTCCTGACAAAGGAGATGGCCGAAAAGCTGAAACGATTGAGATATTCGAACGGCGAGCCCGTGTTTGAAGCCGTCCTGGCCAAGGAGGAGGCTTTTTCCGGCCCCTTTGTTCAGGAGGCCCCGGACCTCATCGTGCCCATTAACCATGCGAAAGCCCCGGCAGCCCCCGAACAATGGAACTATGCACTGACCCATCCCACGCTCACGGGAACCCATGCTCCCCAGGGCGTGTTTATCGGCCGAGGACCGGGCATCAGGGCAGGGGCCATCATCCAGGGCGCGGAGATCGTCGACATCACTCCGACGATCCTCTATCTCTTCGACGCTCCCTTGACTGAAGACATGGATGGGGCCGTCCTCTTCGACGTATTCACCCCGGAGTTAAAGGCAGGCCGGAAGGTCGTCCGCAAGGGCTCATCCCTGAAGGACAGGTCCGGAGAGGAGGTTTTATCGGGCGAAGAAAGGCAGCGGCTGGAAGAACGATTGAGAAATCTCGGGTATATAGATTAATGGGCGGCGACCATAGATCCCTGATGGCCGGGTTCCTTCGGGGAAGGGCTCCCGGCTCGAGGTTTCCCCGAGGAGGATGAAAGGACGAGACGGCATGGCGAAGATCGTATTCCTTCAACAGCACCCGGACGAATGGTTGGGAGTTATGTACATCTCCTCCATGCTGAAATCCCGCGGCCATCAGTGCGACGTGCTCGTGGAGCCCCTGGAGCGAGGCGACATAATCGAACGGGCGCTCTCCCAATCTCCGGACATCGTCGCCTTCTCCTGCTTGACGAGCGACTATTTTTGGGCCTTGAACAAGGCCGAGGCGGTCAAACGGCGCTCGAAGGCCCTGACCGTCATGGGCGGGACACATGTTACCCTGAATCCGGAGGAGTCGATCGCCCAACCTTCCATCGATATCATCTGCCGCGGGGAGGGCGAACAGCCGATGGCCGAGCTGGCGGACGCCATCGACCGAGGCCGAGACTATCGGGCCATCCGGAACATGTGGCTCAAGAGCGATGGGGGCATCGCCCGGAACGAGGTCCGGGACCTGGTCGCCGACCTGGATAGTCTCCCCCTTCCCGACCGCGAGCTCTACCTGAAATATCCGCACTTTCGGAAGGTCGGGAAACGGCCCCTGCATCTCGGCCGAGGATGTCCCTACGATTGCAGCTACTGCCATAATTATCGCAAGAAAGAACTGTATCGGGGGAAGGGCCCGTTCGTTCGATGGAGGGCCATGGAGCACGTCCTCGAAGAGGTCAGGGACATCCGACGCGCGGGATTCGTGAAGGTCCTCCATTTCATCGATGACGGGTTCGGCATCAACCGTCAATGGCTGAAGACTTTTCTTCAGAGACTCGCACAGACGGACGAGGTGCGGCTGGCCGTGCAGGCTAATATGCGGGCCGACATGGTCACCCAAGACCTCTGCGCGGCCATGAAAGACTACGGTGCTGATCTGCTCCGGCTGAGGATTGCGGTCGAATGCGCGGACGAGGAGTACCGCCGCACGGTTCTCAAAAAACATCTCTCCAACGCCTCTCTCCTGAATGCCGCGGAGACCTTCCATCGGTACGGCATCGACTTCATCACCTATAATATGCTCGGGCTTCCTGGAGAATCCCTGAACCAGTCTCTGGAGACCCTTCGCTTGAACATCCGCCTCCGGCCGTCCTTCGCCCACAGCTTCATCTACCAACCCTATCCCGGGACCGACCTGGCGCGCTACGCCCAGGACAAGGGATATCTTTCCTCGGAGATGCTGGAGCGGTTGGGGACCACGGAATACCAAGGGTTCTTTCATTCCCGCAGCGTCCTAACCCAGCCGGACATCAAAAAATCGGAGAACGTCCAGCGCGTCTTCAGCATGGTCGTGAAGCATCCGGCCCTTTTCCCGCTGGCCCGGCGGGCTGTCCGTTTCCGATTCCTGGCCTTCCCTCTGCGGGTCGTGCGGCGGGTTTCCATTTCGACGTTCTTATCTCGAAGAATGCGGAGGGATAAGTATTGAGCGAAGACGAGGCGGCGGTCCTGGCGAGGAGATACGCGGCATGATAGAATCCGGAATCGCGGAACGGCTGGACAAGGAGTGGTGAATGGCGGACGTCATCCTGGCAAAACTGGAACAACGAGAGAGCGAGCTGGAACGGTACAGCTACGCACCTCCATTCGGGATCCTTTATCTTGCCTCCGCTCTGGAAAACGCTGGATTTTCGGTTAAGCTCGTTCATCGGGAGGGGACAAAAGCCAATATCGAGGAGCTGGCCGCCCTGGTGGCGAATGAATCTCCTCTTCTTGTCGGACTCTCCACGCTCACCGGTCCCACCATCCGCCCCACGATCGAAGCCTCCCTGGCCATTCGACGCAAATCCCGGGTGCCGATCGTCTGGGGAGGACATCACCCGACCATCGTTCCGGAGGAGACACTGCGGAATGAGTTTGTCGATGTTGTTGTTCTGGGCGAGGGCGAGGAGACGATCGTGGATTTAACCAGGACCATCCGGGAATCCGGCCTCGACCCGCAGAACCTCTCCCGGGTTCCCGGGATAGGGTTCAAGCATGGGGGAGATCCCGTCCTCACGGCGCTCCGGCCTTTCATTAAGGATTTAGACAGCCTGGCCCCTGCTTGGCGCCACCTGGATCAGGAGGCTTATTTCTACTCTGAGAGAGCGTACCGCGTCCGCGGCCTGGCGAAGATGAAAGTCGGGACGGTCATCACCAGCCGGGGATGTCCCTGGCGATGCACCTATTGCTACAACCAGAAAGTGAATCGCCGGGTGTTCCGGGCCCAATCCGTCGAGCGAAGCGTCCGCGACGTCCTAAAGCTCAAAGATCGTTACGGCGTCAACGGGATCGTGTTCGAGGACGACAATTTCTTCACGGGTCAAGACAGGGGCCTGGGGATCGTCCGGCGGGTCGAGACCCCGTGGAGCGCGAGCTTTCGGGCCAGCGATATCGCCAAGGGCGGACGGGACTTCATGAAAGAATTGAAAGCGAGCCAATGTTTGGAGCTAAGGATCGGGGCCGAGTCCGGGTCCCCCAGGATGCTCAAAGTTTTAAAAAAGGACCTCACTGTGGACGAGATCCGGGAAGCTGCCCGCTTGTGCCAGGCGCACGAGATCACAGCCACGTTCATGTTCATGGTCGGGTTCCCGGGAGAGACGTGGGAGGACATCTGTTTGACCCTGGACATGATCGATGAATTGAGCGCCATGAGCCGGTATGTCATGGTGACGCAACTCGGGTCCTACACGCCCTATCCCGGAACCGTCCTCTTCGACGAAGCCGTCAAGCAGGGGTTCGTCCCTCCGGGTTCGACCGCGGGATGGGGGACCTTCGTTCAAGCTGGCTACCGGGAATACCGGCCTCCTTATGTCGATAAAAGAGCGAAATCACTTACCTATTACCAGCAACTCATAAGCCGCAAAGACCTGGAAGACCTGAAGTTCTCCCTCCCGGCAAGACTCCTTCAAAGACTCGCCCGGCTGAGATGGAAACACCGGTACTTTGCTTTCAGCCTTGATCACTCTGTGCCCGTGTTTCTCCAGGGTTGCCTAGAAAAAGCCGGGTTGTTCTCTCTATCCAATAAGCTTTATAAAAAATAGCCGGAGGGCGGCTTTGTTTCAGCCAACCGCCCGACCGTTTGAGGCGCCGGCCTCGAGATGACCATGAACACGCAGAGACCCGCGAAACTCGGAAAAACGAAAGCCGGCGATCCGGGTTACCGCGAGCGAATCCAAGGGGAAGCGAAATTCTGGGACGAGAGAGCTGAGAGGTTGTGGGCGTCGGGCCGAATTCCCCTGTGGTTCGATCATCGCCGGGGAGAGGACGTCACGTTCATTCCCCTAGGTGAGTTGAAAGGGGCCGGGATCCGGGCCAATCCCGTTCTTTATCGGGCCGTTTTCGGGGGCCTCATCGACCATATCATCCGCGCAGCGACGGGGAAGAAGGGGAATGTCCTGGACTTGGGGTGCGGCGCAGGATGGTTTTCCCTGGAATTGGCCCGGTGCGGAATGAGCGTCGACGGGCTCGATATCTCCCCCAGGCAGATCGAAATCGCAAGAATAATGTCCCGGGAGTCCAAAGACTCGGCCGACCCCCGGCTGCATGGAGATTTCGGCCGAACGGACTACCGGGTAGCCGACCTAAATGCCATCCGCCTGGAAAAGGGAAAATACGATGTCGCCGTCTCCCTCGGGACTCTGCATCATATCCAGCGTTTGGATGACTTGATGAGTGAGGTCAAGAAAAGCCTGAAGCCCGGCGGCAAATTTATTTTCTGGGAATATGTCGGATACAGCGGCCCGGCGCGGCTCTTCCCGGCCCTTTTCAAGGCGGCGGGAATCATGGCCGTCGCACCGAAACGATGGATCAGGGGACGATCGACGCGTCCTATAACCTCGCCCTTCGAAGGCGTTTCCCAGTCGGAGATTTTAAAAACGGTCCGTCGGTGCTTTTCAGTGGAGACCATGGAATCGAGATTCCTTTTCTTGCCGGTCCTAGTCTCGCGGTTGCGGATTTATCGGCTGCCCCCGATGATCAGCCTGCCCCTGATCAAAGCCCTGGACCGGGTGGACCGTGGCTTGATCCGATCACGGTTATTTCGAGGGCCGTTCATTCTGGGGGTGGCCCGTAAGACTTGAACCCGGGGGCGAAGCCGGGCCCAGAAGCTGGACCTTTTCGTTCCGGCTTTTTCAGATTGATTAAAAGGCCGATTTGATATAGAAAAGCACCCGACCGTATGAATGAATCCTATTCCCGGAGAATCGCCGACAACACCGCCGCCTTCGTGGCTGGGCAGTCCTTTTCACGGCTCTTCGACATTTTAACGATCCTCTTCCTCGCCCGTTACCTGGGCGTCGACGATTTCGGCAAGTTCTCCTTCGCCTTCGCTTACGTTGGAGTCTTCGCTGTCGTCACCGACCTGGGCGTCAACCTGATCCTCGTTCGGGAAACGGCCAAGTCGGCCGAGGCGGGCTCCCTGCTCTACGGCAGCGGCATCACCCTCAAGCTCCTGTTGGCCTGCGTCGGCTGGCTGGCCGCGGCCGGCAGCATTCTTCTCCTTCACAATCCCCCGGAAATCAAGGTCTTGGTCACCATCGTTTCGTTGAACCTCCTCGTCTCGTTCCGCATGCCGTCCTTCAAGGATACTTTCGAGGTCCCGCTCATCGCCCGACTCAAGCTGAAATATTCGGCCGGAGCGGCCGCGGCCAACAGAGTGATCACCTTCCTGGCCATAATCGCGGCCATCCTTTTGAAGGCGCCGCTCTGGCTCTTGACGCTCGTCTATACGATCATCTCAATCCCGTCCTTCCTCCTTCTCCTTCGCTTTTCGCGCGCCGTTGTCCGGCCCACTCTACGGGCCAAAAAATCAGAATGGGCCTACCTTCTCAAGGAGGGTTTGCCGCTGGGCCTGGCCGGGATCTTCGCCATCATCTACGCCCAGTTCGACACGCTGCTCCTCTCCCGTTTCTGGACGATGAAAGAGATCAGCCTCTACAGCGCGGCCCGGCGGGTCACAGAACCTCTTCAGCTCATTCCCGCCGCTCTGGGCCTTTCCATCCTGCCCATCATGTCCCAGTTCTTTGCGCGGAGCAAGGACGAGATCATCAAGATCTACAGGAAGTCGCTGCTCTACATGCTCCTCCTGGCCATCCCGCTCAGTTTCCTGCTGATGTCTTTTTCCCGGCCGATCATCGCCGTCCTTTTTGGAAAGGAGTTCCGGAACGCCGAACAGTCACTGGTAATTCTCAGTTGCTATCTGCCCTTTATCTTTATCTCGAACATGGCCACGGCCGTGTTCATCGCCATCCACAAACAGAAGACGAACTCGCTTATCTGGGCCGCGGCCCTGGCGCTGTATTTCGTCCTCAACCTCATCCTTATCCCGCGCTATGCCTATGTCGGCGCGAGCATTGTGCGCCTGGCGACGGGGATGTTTATTGCGATCCTCAGCCTCCTCTGGGCTGCCCGATACCTTGGCCGGATGGACCTGCGCTTCCTGGTCCGGATCGGCCTGCTCACGGTGCCACTGGTCGCGGCTTCCAGGCTCGTGCTCGCGTCGCGTCCCGTCTTGGCCTTCCTCTTTTTCATCGTGCTTTTCTCGGGCGGCCTGTTTGCGTTGAAAATCCTTGGGCCCGAGGACATCCTCTTTCTTAAGCGAAGCGTCCTTCGCTTTTTCGCAAGACGGCACCGTGATAAAGCTCAAGATTGACGAGGGGGGAGGCAACTGTCGATCAGTAGCCTTTTATTCCGGCGATTTTCTTGGAGTTGCCGTCGCAGCGCCGCCTATCGGTCCCGTTGAGCGTTCCTTTCCGGGTGCCGATGGGGGCCGTGTAGATAAACAGGTCGTTGTCCGTGCCGCTCAAGTTTTTGACGACGGCGATCTCGTCAGTCCCGTTACCATCGTTGTCTACTCCGGCTATGGAGATCGTCTTGCCGTCGTACCTCCACCCATCCGTCCCGATGAGCGTGCCTATCTGCGTTCCGACCGGTGCCGTATAGACGAACAGTGTAAAGTCCGTTGCCGTCACCCGCTTAAGATAGGCGATCTCGTCCACTCCGTTTCCGTCGAAATCTCCTCCGGCAATAGCCACCGTGTTTCCGTCTCCACTCCACCCATCCGTCCCGATGAGCGTCCCTTTTTGCAGCCCAACAGGGGCCGTGTAGACGAATAAGTTATTGTCCGACGCTCCATCCTTCTTCAAAACGCCCACATAGTCCGCGTTGGGAGGGGCCGCCAGAGTCTTAAACCCGACCTGGTTCCCATAACTCGTCCCCGCGGAGTTGGTCGCATAGGCCCGCACATAATAGGGTGTGTTCGTATTCAACCCCGTGAGGTGGCTGACGAAACTCCCCGTCCCTGTGCCGTCATGGGTATGTGGACTGGCGACCGTCGGGCCGGGCGAGGTACCCCAGCAGACTCCCCGGTCCGTTACGGACGCTCCGCCGTCCGAAGTCACGTTCCCGCCGCTCACCGCCGTTGTGGTCCCGATCGACGTCACCGCCGCCGTCGTCACCGTCGGCTGCGCATATCCTCCCGTGCCCGTATAGTTTTGACTCGTCTGGTTCACAGTGACGTTCGCGTAACTCCGCGCTGGAGGGGTGAATGCATACCCTGCCTTCGCCGGAGTCGCTGTCCCCGACCATCCGTACGGCACGGTGCCGGTATAGTAACCGCTCGCCCCTGTCTGCGGATTCCCGGGCAGCCCGTCCATCACGACGCCGCTCAGGGCCGTCCCCCCGCCTGCTTTCACCGACCCTGAAATGGTCAGCATGAGGATGGCCGCCGTATAGTCCTGGTTTGTTTGGTGAGAGGTGAGGCCGGAATAGCTGCGGCTTGGGGGACTGAAGGTGTAACCGGCCTTGCCCGGAGTCACGGTCCCCCACCAGCCGGAGTCCACCTCGGCGCCATAGGCGCCCAGGGAATCAGTCCGCGGATCATCCGGTAACCCGGCCATGAGCACTCCGGAAAGCGGGGAGCCTCCGGCCGAGACTTTTCCGGATATCATCACCTTGTCGGGACGAGAGATTTTGGCGACAAACGCATCCCGGGGAAAGCCGTTGAAGGAAAGATCCGGTCCCACGGCCACGGGAAAGGTCATCTCCGGAGAGTTGGTCTCACCGGCGATGAAGACATTTCCGGTCTTGCCTACGGCAATGCTGTTGGCCAAGTCATTCGAAAACCCGCCGATAAACCCGCTGTAGACAAAGCCCGTCCCGCCGGGGTTTACCTTGGCCACGAAGGCGTCAGAATAGCCGTTGTGAGTCAGGTCCGGGCCGACTGATACCGGGAATGTGGCTTCCGTCGACCAGGCGTATCCGGCTATATAGGCGCTCCCGGCGATGTCCAAGGCAATATCCTGGCCGAAATCGTGGTCCGACCCCCCGATGTACCCGCAGTAGACGAGGCCGGTTCCGGAGGGGTTCACCTTGGCCACAAACGCGTCATAAAAGCCCGCACCGACGTGGTGAAGGTCCGGGCCCACGGCCACGGGAAACGACGTCTCGGGCGAGGCCGTACCGCCCGTGACAAAGGCATTCCCGTTCCCATCGACGACGATGCCCCGGGCCTCGTCCGACATCCAGCCTCCGATGTATCCGCAATAGACGAGGCTTTCTCCCAAGGGCGCCACCTTGGCCACAAAAGCGTCTTGGTTACCGTTGTAGCTCAAGTCCGGTCCCACCTTCTCCGGAAACGTCGCCTGCGCGGAATCAGTATGTCCTGCCAGATAAACGCTGTCGCTCGCCTCGACCGCAATCCCCATGGCCCGGTCGCTGTCGGCCCCGCCGATGTAGCCGCAGTAGACGAGACTTGCCCCCGACGGTGCCACCATGGCCACAAAGGCGTCGTCGTTGCCATTGTGGGTCAGGTCGGGCCCTCCCTTGACCGGAAACTGGCCCGACCCCTGCCGGGAAGAGGTTTCTCCCGCTACATAGGCATGGCCGGCTTCGTCGACGGCGATCGCCGTCGCCACATCAACAGAGGTCCCTCCGATGTAGCCGCAGTATACGAGGCTGCTGCCCGTGCTGTTCACCTTGGCCACAAAGGCATCCCCGTAGCTCTCGCTCATCCAGTCATTGAATGTCAAGTCCGGCCCGACAATCACGGGGAAAGAATATTCGGTTGAAAAGGTATTCCCCACTACATAGGCGTTCCCGCTGTCGTCCAGGGCGATATCCAGGGCATAATCGTCGCCAACTCCCCCGATATAGCCGCAATAGACAAGGCCGGAGCCGGAGCTGTTCACCTTGGCCACAAAGGCA
>DQHV01000057.1 GCA_003524335.1 Candidatus Aminicenantota bacterium
GTCATGGACATGAGCTTCGCCAACCAGGCACTGAGCACCCTCTACCTCAGCCGAAAAGGAAGGACCCTGACCAAAGAGGTCTACGGCGTTCCTCGCGAGATCGACGAGCAGATCGCCCGGCTCAAGCTCCGGTTGATGGGGATCCGGATCGACCGGCTGACCGCCGAGCAGAAAAAATACCTCGCGGCATGGGAAGAGGGGACCTAGACTCAGACGCCCTGCTTTTCTTTCTCTTTGATCGTCTTTAGGTAGGAGTTGGCCTTTTCTCTCATCTCGGGGTCTGTGATCAGAGGCAGGACATCCCCTAGAATTTCTCCGGCTTGACGAAAGTCTCCGTTCTTGAAATAGGCGGCGGCAAGGCTAAACCTGTAATTGACGTCACCCGGGAGCAGCTTGACCGCCTGCTTGTAGGATTCGATGGCCTCGGGAAACTTATCCTGGTTATCCAGGATATAACCTCGGAGACCGTGGCCCAGATGATAGCGGGCGTTGGCCTGGATCGCCTTGTCCACATAGAAGAGGGCCGTTTCCCAGTTCTGGCGTATCGTATACAGCCTGGCCAGGTTGTAATACGGCAACTCCTTGTTGGCATAGTTGGGGTCGGCCGTCACTTTTTTGAATTCCTCCTCGGCCTTGTCGAGGAAGCCCATCTCTTGATAGATCATGCCCAGGTTGTTGCGGGCCTCCATAAAGGCTGGAGAAATCTCCAGGCATTTCAGGAAGGATTTCTCGGCCTCCCGGAGATCGCCTTTCATCGAGTAGGTAAGGCCAAGAGCGTTCAGTGATTGATAATGCCGGGGGTCCAGAGAAAGCGTCTTGTTGAAAAACCGGATGGCTTCGTCCAGGTTGTTGTTGTTCAGGTAAACCGTGCCCATGGAGTACTGGTATTGAGGGTCTTTCTCTTTGGCCATCTGAAGCTTTTTCTGGGAGGACGCGCAAGCCACCAGGCTCAAACACAAACCGATCACTCCAATCATTGTTTTTTTCATCTCCATCCTCGCTCCACGCTATTCGTCTTTTAGCGTTCGCAACATCAAATCCCCGAGGGATTCCCTCGCGTTTTTATTCTCATAGAGGATCCGGTAGACTTCCGCACAGATCGGCATCTCGACCCCTTCCCTGCGGGCGAGGTTCCGGGCAGACACGGTGGTGGTGACCCCCTCGGCCACCATGCGCGTCTCCGCCAGGATGTCGGCCAGTGGCCGCCCTTTCCCCAGCTCGTGACCGACATGATAGTTGCGGCTCAGCCGGGCGGTGCAGGTGAGGACCAGGTCGCCGATGCCGGCCAAGCCCAGAAAGGTCTCTTTCTTGGCCCCGAGCCTCAGGCCGAGCCTGGTCATCTCGGCGATGCCCCGGGTGATAAGGGCGGCCCGGGTGTTGTGGCCGAAGCGCAGGGCGTCTGAAATCCCGCAGGCCACGGCGATCACGTTTTTCAGCGCGCCGGCCAGCTCGACTCCGGCCACGTCATCGCTTGTATAAACCCGGAAATTAATGTCGGAGACGAGGTGCTGGACAGTCCGCGCCGACTCGGCAAATGCCGATGCGATAACCACGGCAGTGGGATGTTTTTCCGCCACTTCCCGGGCGAAGCTCGGACCGCTGAGGACGGCCAGAAGGGGGAGAGAATGCAGGGAAAAAACCTCAGCCATTACTTCGGTCATTCTTTTGAGAGAAAGTTCTTCGATTCCCTTGGCCAGGCTGACGACGATCTGGTCTCCCTTCAGTACGGGGGCGATCTCCTCAAAAACAAGGCGGCAGAAGCGGGAGGGGACGGCGATAAACAGGATAGCGGCCGAGGAGGCGGTTTCCCTGATGTCGGCCGAGAAGGTGACCTCGGAAGGGAAGCTGAAACCAGGCAGGAAAACGCCGTTCTGCCGGGTTTCGAGGAGCCCTCCCAAAATTTCTTTTTCCCTGACCCAGAGCTGTGTCCTGAGACGCAATCGCCCGAGATGGAGGGCGAAGGCAGAACCCCAACTGCCTCCGCCTATTACCGCCGCGTCCATTTCCGTTTATCCCTTCTCTATTCTTGTCCGCTGTCCCAACTTCCTTTCCTGACCCCTGAAAAGCCGTTGGATGTTGCCGGCGTGACGCAGGGCGATCACGGCGAAAACGGCCAAGCCGAGCACGGCCAGACCGCCGTCGCCCCGGCCGGAGAGGAGATCCAGGTCGCCGTCGCCGTCCNNCCCGCCGTCGCCCCGGCCAAAATACACGAGCAGCGGAAATGACAGGGCGGCCAGAAGCGAGCCGAGAGAGACATAGCGCGTGGCCGCAATCACCCCTGCAAAAACCGCCAGGCTGAGCAAGAAAGGGACGGTCGCCAGGACGGCATAGGAACCCAGGGCTGTGGAAACCCCTTTTCCCCCCTTGAACCCGATGAATACGGGAAAACAATGGCCGAGGACCACCATGAAGGCTACGCCAAAAGCAATCCGCCGGTCGGCCGGGAAGGACCTCAGGGCGAGCCAGACGGGGAGAGCCGCTTTTAGTATGTCGATGACCAGGACGGGAAGCGCGTAACGCCAGCCCTTGAGCCGGAGGACATTCGTGGCCCCGGTGCTTTGGCTCCCGAATCTCCGGATGTCCTTCCTTTCTCCCAAACTGAAGATCAAAAAGCCCGTGGGGATTGAACCGACGAGATAGGCCAGCAGTATCCAGATGATCTTCATGCCAAACCGAGCTCCTTGAGCACGGTGTATTCGGCTCCCGAAGGCTTGAGAGTGCTCTGGAAAAACGTGAATTTTCGGACGCTCATCTCTCCGAACTTCTCGGCCCGGTGTTTTTCCAACTCCTGGACCAAAAGATCGAGGCGGGAAGGGAACTTCACCCGGCCGAGAGTCAGATGGGGATGGAATCGCCTCTTTTCGCGTTCAAACCCGAGCTTTTCCATCTCCCTCTCGACATCTTCCTGGAGTGCCAGCAGGGGAGGCCCCGCCACCACACCCACCCAAAGAACCCGCGGGTCGCTTCGTCCGGGAGGAAACGCACCCGTGCCTTCGAGCACGAGAGCGAACACCCTGTGCCGAGGAGCGACTTCTTCAAGGGCTGAGGAGACCCGCACCGCCTCTGTTTCCGAAATCTCCCCAAGGAACTTCAACGTCAGATGCATCCCGGTTTTGCCCACCCAGCGGACGCTCCTTGCGAGCGGCCNNGCGATGAATGTTCTCATCGATTTCTTCTCTTCTTGGAGCGGGCATTCTGGAGGAGATGCCGCCGCACCATGTCCAGGCCCTTCTGAGCAGACTGGAGCTTGACCTGTTCCCTCTTTCCCAGGAACAGGTTTTTCTGGACTTCGGTTCCTCCCGGCCAGGCCAAAGCAGTGAAGACCAGTCCGATAGGCTTTTCCGGAGACCCGCCCGTTGGTCCGGCGATGCCCGTGACGGCCAGGCCGAGATCGGCTCGGGCGCGCCTCCGGATGCCCGAGGCCATAGCCCGGGCGACAGGAAAGCTGACCGCGCCGTGGGTTTTGATGAGGTCCGGCGACACGGCCAGAAGCTCGATCTTGGCGGCGTTGCTGTAGGCGACGGCTCCCTCCAAGAAGTACTCGGAGCTTCCGGGAACATTAGTCAAGCGGTGGCTGATCAGACCTCCGCTGCATGATTCGGCGACGGCCAGAGTCTTTTTCTGCTTCTTCAAGAGCAGGCCGACGACCTCTTCCAAGGAATCGCCGGTTTCGGAAAAAACATGGTTGCGCAATCGCCCCATGAACTTGGATTTCAGCCGCCGGAGCTTCTTTTCGGCCAAGACACCGCTCCCCGCTGAAAAGGCACTCAGATGGACCTCAATCTGGCCGGGTGAGGCGAGGATGGTCAGGCCGAGGTCGGCCCTCTTGGGATAGAGATCGGAAATAAGCGCATCGACCATCGACTCGGTTAGACCTGTCACCTTGAGCACGGCCCTGGAGAAATGGCCGGACCGCTCTTTCCCCAGGGCGGGCCATACAGATTCTTCGCACATCGGCTTGAGCTCATGGGGAGGGCCGGGGAGAAGGACGATTTTCTTTCTGCCCACCATGAGCACCTGCCCGGGCGCGGTCCCATTTTTATTCGGTAGGACCGCAGCGCCGCGGATGACAAACGCTTGCTTCCTATTGGGCTTGGGCATCGGCAGCTGCCGCCTCCGGAAGCGGTCTTCGATCCCCTCCAGGACATCTCTTTGGAGGACCAGGTCCCGGCCCAGCGCCCCGGCCACGGCTTCCCGGGTGATGTCATCACCGGTCGGTCCCAAACCACCCATCACTATGACCAGCTCCGTCCGGCGAAGGGCTTCACGCAGCCGCAACCGGAGGTCCTCTGCATTATCGCCCACTATCGTCTTGAAGGCCACCGTCCACCCGAGATCGTTCAGGCGAGCGCTGAGGTACAACGAATTCGTATCCTGGAAATGCGGGGTGAGAAGCTCGGAGCCGACCGCGATGATCTCGACTCTTCCGGGACGCTTATTTATCACTGCAGATAGATGAAAAGGTGAAGGAAAAACTTGGCCATCAGAGCGGCCGCGACATCATCGGCGATGATGCCCCAGCCTCCGGGAAGGCCCTCCAGCTTTCGAATAGGGAAGGGCTTGACAATATCGAAAAGACGGAAAAGCAGGAATCCGATGACAAGGACGGTCCAATCTGGAGAGATGGAGAGGAGGACAAGGAGCTGGCCGGCGGCCTCGTCGACAACAACTTGTCGAGGGTCGGTTCTCTTGAGTTCGGAGGAGTAGGCGGTTGCGGCGGGAACACCCAGGACAAGAAGCAGCAAAAAGATCAACAGTAGGTAGGGCAGAGCCAACCCATGAATAAGATACTTGTAGAGCAGGACTATGACCAAGCTGGCCAGAGTCCCGGGCGCGACGGGAAAAAAGCCCAGCCCAAAAAAGGAGGCGAGGATTCTCCAGACAGTTTTCATCGGACGACAATTCCGCGTAAATCATATACTTCCGCCGAGATGATTTCAACTTTTTCGATCGGCCGGATCGGTCCGGCGGCCGGGCCGCTCGGGTCGATCAGGACTACTCCGTCCACTTCCGGAGCCTGGAACCTGGCTCGCCCGACGATCCCTTCGCTCCCTGCCGAGGATGAAGAATCGATCAGCACTTCGAGCCGCCTACGGAGATATTTCCGCTGAATGGAGGCGGCGATCTCCGCTTGAAGAGACATGATATCGTCCCGGCGGCTGGCCTTCTCGCTTTCCGGAACCGGGTCCCCCAGCTCGAAGGCACCGGTTCCTTCTTCCGGGGAGTAGGTGAACACACCGAGATGATCGAACTGCGCCTCCCGAACGAATTTTTTCAACCGGAGGAACTCGTCGCGGCCTTCGCCGGGGAAGCCGACGATGAGTGATGTCCGGATGGCCACGTCGGGAAGCGCCTTTCGGATCTTCTCGATCAGCCGGAGGGCGCGGGTGCCAGAGATGCTCCTTTTCATCGACTTAAGCAGGCGGCGGTCGGCATGTTGGAAAGGAATATCCAGATAAGAACAGATCTTACCCTCTTTCATGACTTCGAGCAGAGCTGAAGTGATCTCCTCCGGATAGCCATAGAGCAGCCGGATCCAGCTGATCCCCCGGACATCGATCAGCCGGCGCAGCAGCCCGATCAGCTCGCTCATTAGGCCCTTATCGCGGCCGAAATAGGTCGTGTCCTGTGAGATCAAGTTGACTTCCCTGACTCCGCGTCCGGCCAGCTCCCCGGCCTCGGCCACAATCGACGGTATACTCCGGGAGCGGTAGGCGCCCTTGATCAAGGGGATGGCACAGAAGGCGCACTCATGGGAACAGCCTTCGGAGATCTTGAGATAGGCCCAAGTCGAAGGCGTGGAGAGAAGGCGCGGTGACTCGCGACCGTAAAGATAGGTCTTCAGACCGCGCTCGTAGGGCCTCCTCTCGAGCGCTTCGACGATATGATCAAAATCCCTCACTCCCAACCAGACGTCCACCCCGGGGTATCTTCGTTCCAGGTCGGGCCGGTATCTCTCGACGAAACAACCGGCCACTGCGATGATCCTGTCAGGACGCTTTCTCTTGAGGGCGAGGGCGTCCTCGATACCTTTCGCAGCCTCGTCCCTGGCCGGCCGGATGAAGCCGCAGGTGTTAAGGATAATAATGTCAGCCTCCTCGGGTTCCGGGGAGATCGCGTACCCGGCCCTGCTCAGGCATCCGAGCATGACCTCGCTGTCCACCAGGTTCTTGGCACAGCCGTAACTGATAAGGGCGACGCGGCGGCCACTGGATGGTAAAACTCGGGACGGAATGGAGCGTTGACTCCTAAGGGTAGATTCGATACAACAGACGCGGGAAGGGGATAGTCTCGCGGATGTGCTTAAGGCCGCACATCCAGGCTACGGTCCGCTCGACCCCCATTCCAAACCCGGAATGAGGACATGCCCCGAAACGGCGAAGATCCAGATACCACTCGTAAGCCTCGCGCGGCAAGTTGTGTTCTTGGAGGCGCCGCTCCAAAAGAGAGAGGTCGTGGATGCGTTGGCCGCCGCCGATAATCTCGCCGTAACTCTCGGGGGCCATGAAATCGACGCCCAGGACAAGGTCACGCCGGGTGGCATCGGGCTGCATATAAAAGGCCTTGATCTTGGCCGGAAAATGAGTGATGCAGACAGGATTAGGAGAGATCTCGGATACGAGCGTTTCTTCGGGCGCTCCGAAGTCGTCACCGTAAGCCATGGCCGAACCCTTCTTCTGGAGATTGGGGACGATCTCGTCGTAGGTCAGGCGGGGGAACGGTTTGCTGATGGCCTCGAGAGGTTTGGGGTCCCGCTCCAGGTCCTCGAGGTCGGCCCGGCGCCGGGAGAGCACCCGTTCGACGATGAAAAGGACGAGGTCGGTTCCGAGCTCGATCGCATCCTCGAGCGTGGCGAAGGCGACTTCCGGCTCGACCATCCAGAATTCAATCAGGTGCCGCCGGGTCTTGGACCTCTCCGCCCGGAAAGTCGGCCCAAAGCAGTAGACTTTGCCGAAAGCGGCGGCCGTGGCCTCGTTATAGAGCTGGCCGCTCTGGCTCAAGTAGGCCTTTTGATCAAAGTACTGGGTTTCAAAAAGAGTCGTAGTCCCTTCGCAGGCGCTCGGAGTCAGAATGGGCGTGTCCATAAGCCGAAAACCGCGGCCGTCGAAGAAATCGCGGATGGCTTTAATAACCTCGGCCCGGACCTGGAGGACGGCGTGCTGCTTGCGTGACCGCAGCCAGAGATGGCGGCGCTCCATGAGGAAGGGAGTGCTGTGCTCTTTGGGAGTGATGGGATAGTCCAGGGCGATCTGGAGTGTCTCCATGTCTTTAATGCCGACCTCATATCCGCCGGGCGCCCGCTTTTCTTCCCGGACTGAGCCCCGGATGATGACAGAGGATTCCTGGGTCAGGGCATCGAACTGGCGGAAAAGGGGATGCTCCTTGTCGGGGTTGAAGAGGGTGGCCTGGATGATGCCCGTCCCGTCCCGGACAAGGAGAAAACGGACTTTGCCGCTCGAGCGCTTGTTAAATACCCACCCCCTTATCTCGACGTCTTCGCCGGTGTGATTTCCGATTTCCTCGATATACACCCACTTCATAGTCTCCTCATTATAGGGAAACGCTAGAGCCTGGTCAAATTGGCTCAGGAGAGTTGCGTTTTAAGGTGGGCTGTCATATCGTGATGCTGATGGCCGAGGCCAAGCCGTTCGCTCCCGCCAAGTTGATCATCGGGATCATCTCTTCACAGGATGCCATTTTTGCCGGGGCTGAGGAGGAAGTAACGGCCGTCTATGGCCCCGTCGACCTCAGGAGCCCCGCCTTTCCATTCGACCAGACGGACTATTACGATAAACAGATGGGAAAAGGCCTGCGCCGCCTGTTTTTGAGCTTTTCCCGACTCGTCCCTCCCGAATCCCTGAGCGATATCAAAGTCCGGACCAATGTCCTTGAAGAAGAGACAAAAAAATCCCTCTCCCGGAAGTTCCGGGTGGTCAACCTCGACCCGGGAATCCTGACCGCTTCGGCGCTGATCATGGCCACGGCCAAGGACTTCGCCCACCGCGTCCCCCTCAGGCAAGGGATCTACGCCCACCTCGAGCTCCTTTTTTCCCGGAGCTCGGTCAAGTTTCTGCCCTGGACTTATCCGGATTTCAGGCAGGAAAGCTACCAGAGATTCTTTCTAGAAGCCAGGCAAGCCTATCTCCGGCAGCTCAAAGGGATGATCTTGGGCCGAGCCTAATCGTTTTTTCTTTTTTGCTTTTCCCTAAAGAAACGAAGGAAGCGGCCATCGCCGCTCGCCGGTCAGAATCCAGAGGGTCACAGATCGCGGCCTCGAGGCCGGCCTCGACGGCCAGGGCGCACAGCCTCCCCCTCATTCCTCGGGATCGAAGGCCGAGATCTGCCGCAGTTTGGAGACGATGTCGGGAAGCTCATGGAGGACCGCCTGGACATCCTCCTCGGTGTTGAAGCGGCCAAGGGAAATTCGGATGCAGGAGCGCGCGATCTCCGGCCTCAGTCCGATGGCCAAGAGTACGGGGGAGACTTCCTCGGACTCCGAGCTGCAAGCGGAGCCCGTCGAAACGGAGATCCCCTTTGTGGCCAGAGCCAGCAGGATGGCTTCGGCTTCCAACCCCGGAAAGGCTGCGTTCAGGGTGTTCTTGACCCTTTTTTCGGGGTGCCCGTTGAACCTGACCTTGGGGATCCTTTCCTCGATCCCTTTTTTCAGGCTGTCGGCCAGCTTCTCGACCCTCTCCCTGTCCTTCTTGCCGCGCTCCATGAGAATCCGCGCCGCTTCGCCGAATCCCACGATCCCGATCGTGTTCTCAGTTCCCGCCCTAATCCCGCGCTCCTGGCGGCCGCCGTGGATGAGCGGGCATACGTCGATGCCTTTGCGGACATACAGGGCGCCGACGCCTTTGGGGCCGTAAATCTTGTGGGAGGAAACGGAGAGGAAGTCGACGTCCAGCTTGACAACGTCCAGGTCAGTCTTCCCGAAACCCTGCACGGCATCGCTGTGGACCAGAACGCCGTGGTCCCTGGCGATCGATACGACCGCCTCGATCGGCTGAATGGTCCCGATCTCGTTGTTGGCATGC
>DQHV01000309.1 GCA_003524335.1 Candidatus Aminicenantota bacterium
TTGAGACAGGTGGCTGCCCTCGCGTGTTTCGCCCTTCTATTTTGTTTTGTTTATTCCCCTGCTCAGCCCTTTTCAGGCAGGGTTGCCGCAGCGGGCGAGGATGGTCCTCCCGCACAAAAACGAAAAGCCGTAATTGCCGTCCTATATCCTTCCCTGGGGACCATAAAGGACCTGGTCACTCTACGCAAGTACGGCCTGATCGACGTCCCCAACCTGGCGGTGGTAGGCGTCTATCACGAAAAGGAAAAAACCGACTACGGTGAATCCAAGGCCTTCGTCGCCGAGAATGGCCTGGACTGGATCACATTCCATCCGATCTCCGCCCCCATTTCAGCGGAGACGGTTTTTCAGACCAACGCCTGCAGCCTGGAATTTGAGAAGGTCTTTGACCTGGCTGACGGGATCATCTTCTTCGGGGGGCCAGACATCCCGCCTTATCTTTATAAGGAAAAAACCAACTTCCTGACCATTATCGAAGACCCCTATCGGCATTTCCTGGAGGTGTCCTTCGCTTTCCATCTCCTGGGCAGTAACCAGGACGAGGGCTTTAAGCCTCTCCTCGATCGTCGGCCGGGCTTTCCCGTTCTGGGCCTCTGCCTGGGCTGCCAGAGCCTGAATGTCGGGGCCGGGGGGACATTGACTCAGGACATTTGGTCCGAGGTCTATGGCGCTGCCACGGTCGAGGACGCTATCGCTCTCGGTCCCTCCTGCTGGCACTCCAATCCTTATGACAAGCTCCTTCCTCAAGACCGATTCTCGGGATTCACCTTCCACGAAATCCAGTTTGCCGAGGAGGGACGGTTCCAGAAAGAGATCGGCTGGAACCGTAAGGACCATCCCCTCGTTTTTTCCTCCCATCATCAGCANNAAAGTCGTCGAGGCCATCGAACACGAGCGCTTCCGGAATGTCTTGGGCGTTCAGTTCCATCCCGAAGCCTGGGTCCTATTCGACCCGGGATACCGGTGCAGGTTTACTCCCCAGGATAAAGAGCCCTTCAGTCTCAAGGGTTACTTGGAAAAGCGGCCTGGAAGCCTCGCCTTCCACAAGAAGTTCTGGGCCTGGGTGACCCGAGGGTGGATTGAAACCCGCCGCGCCGGAGCTCAATAGCGGTTATCGCCCGGAATGAGGTCCGTCTTCATGAACGGCCGCCGCTCTGAGTTGACTAATCCCTATCTATATTATAAGATTACTAGGATATGTTGCGGAAAGGAGCCTGAGATGAAGCGATACATGGTTCCTCGCGTCAGCCACTGCAAAAGCGGCTGCCGAAGTCGATCCTGAGTACGATCTAAAACTGCTCTTTAGGCCTGAAGAGCCCGTCTTTTTTCCCCGGAGCGGGAGAAAAAGACGGGCTTTTTTATTTAAGGGGGAATCGGGCGATCCGGCGGATGATCGACGAGGTGGAGTGTCCCTCGAAATAGCAGACGCGGGCGACCCGGCCGCCGGCCCCCTCGACCTCGGCCCGGCCGACGATCTCGTCGGGGCCCCAGTCTCCGCCCTTGACCAGGACGTCGGGCAGGAGCGCGGCGATAATCTTTTGCGGTGTCGTTTGGCTGAAAGAGGTCAGGTAATCGATGTCGGCGACAGCGGCCAGGATCTCGAACCTCTCTCGCAACGGGAAGATGGGCCGCGTCGGCCCCTTGAGCCGGCGCATCGAGGCGTCGCTGTTAAGGGCGACGATGAGGACGTCTCCCAGCTTCTTGGCCTCGTGGAACAGCCGGACATGCCCGGCATGGAGAAGGTCGAAACAGCCGTTGGTGAAGACGACCTTCTTGCCTCGGCGCTTGAGCCCCCGGCGGATCGCGACGAGCTTTTCGAGGCCATAGACCTTGCCGTCTTTTTCCGTCATGCGGCCTATCCCTGGGGCGGCTTGATCCCGATCCCCGGTGAAAAGCTCCAGCCGTGGGCGAGTCTTCCGATGCCCACGTCTTTGTGCGTCGAAGAGACCAGGAGCGAGTAGAGGTTGCGGTGATAGTCGTAAGGATAGCCGTCCCTTTTGTGGATGGCGACATCCAGATAGTAGGTGCCGTTGACCAGGCTCAGCGTTTCGATCCGGCAGACAACTTTCCCTTCTCCTTGGATGGAGACCGCCTCATAATCCTCGAGCTGGGTGTTCGTGCCGTAACAGCAGATGCCCTGGGAGTTAAACAGGCCGATGCCGAAGACGAAATCGTCCGCCGGGGTGTGAGCGACGACGTCCATCTCAACAACCAGGCTATCCTCGGGAGTGAAGACGCGCCGCTCCTGGCCGCGGGCATTCTTCAGGCTGACCCGGGTGATCTCGATCTCCCGTTTTCCCCAGCGGTTCTCCCGCCGCTCCTCCTGGCCATCTGGCGCCGCCGCCGGCTCCTGCTGCCGCCGCTCGAAGCTCCGTTCCTGCCTCTCGGCGACGTCCTGGAGGTAGGCGTCTACGATCCGCTTGGGCTCGCCGATCATCTGGACACGTCCGCTCTTGAGCCAGGCCACACGGTCGCAAATCTTTTTCACGGTGGTCAGGTCATGGCTGACAAAAAGGATCGTCTTCTTGCGGCGCCGGAAATCGTCGATCCGGTCGAGGCAGCGTGGGACGAAGGCGGCGTCGCCGACGGCCAGGACTTCGTCGATGAGCAGGATCTCCGGGTTGACGTTGATGGCGATGGCGAACCCCAGCCTCATGTACATGCCGGAGGAATAGGTCTTGACCGGCGCGTCGATGAATTCCTCAAGCTCGGCAAAAGCCACGATGTCGTCGAACTTGGCGCTGATCTCTTTCTTGGTCAGCCCCAGCATGATGCCGTTGATGAAGATATTCTCCCGGCCCGTGATTTCCGGATGGAATCCAGCGCCGAGCTCGATCAAAGCCGAAATCTTGCCCTGGGTCCGGACCTCCCCCTTGGTCGGCTTGGCGATCCCGGCGATGAGCTTGAGCAGGGTGCTTTTCCCCGACCCGTTCTCGCCGATAACGCCGAAGGTCTGGCCTTTCTCCACCGAGAGCGTGACGTCGTCGAGGGCGGTCACCAGCTCGTCCGGCCGGAGCGCCCGGAAGAGGTCTCCCTTGACCAGGGCGCTCTTGAACGTCTGGAAGCGGTGCCGGGCGGAGTATTTCTGGTAGATCCGGAAGACGTGATCGACCTCGATGGCGTGCATCAGACCTCCTCGGGGAAGGAATCACGCAGCCGGTCGAAGATCAGATAGCCGACGATAAAGAGGGCCAGGGAGGCGAGGAGGGTTATGCCGAGGCGCTTCCAGTGGAACAGGCTGCCGTAGAAAAGGCAGTACTGGTAGCCCTGGACTATGTGGGTCATCGGGTTGAGGTTAAGTATGGTCCGCAGGGCCGCTGACTTCTGGATGCTGCTGAAGGTCATCGGATAGACGATCGGGGTGGCGAAAAACCAGAAGGTCAGCCAGTTGGCTAGGATATCTTTGATGTCCCGGAAATGCACGGTCAGGGACGAGATCATCAAGCTAAAGCCAAGGGAGAAGATGTACTGGACGAAGACGACGACGGGCAATAATAAAACGTAGGGCGTCAGCGTCTTGCCCAGGATCGGGATGAAGATCAGCACGATGGGCAGCCCGAAAAAGAAATGGATCATGTTGCTCGTCACAGTCACGACGGCGAGGACCTCAGCCGGAAAGAGGATTTTCTTGATCAGGTTCCCGTTGATCATCAAGACGTTGGCCGATTCCAGGGTGGACGACGCGAACCAATGCCACGGAAGGATGCCGCAGAACAGGTAGAGAGCATAGACCAGGGGCTTGGATTCGAAGTCCGGGTCGCGGGGGGTGATGATCAGGCCGAAGACGGCCGTGTAGACGATCATCAGGAGCAGCGGGTTGAAAAAGGACCAGAGGAAGCCGAGGACGCTGCCCCGGTAGCGGGCCTTGAGCTCGCGCGCGACCAGGTTCTGGATCAGGACGCGGTACCTGTAGAGCTCCCTGAGGTTTCTAAAAATGCGGGCCATGGTCCTCTCCCGCGAAGATCGCCTTCATCTCGGGCGTGTATTCGCCCCTCTCATCGTAGACCCACAGGGGCTGAAGGACTTCCGGAGAAGGAGCGGCGAAGCGGCACTCGGCCATAAACCAGCGGGCGGGTTGCCCGGCCCGCGAATGGACGAAGCGCACGATTCTCACCTTCAATCCGACTGCCTCCAGCGCCCTGTCGAAATCGCCTTTTCTCTTGAGCGGGTAGATAAAACAGGCGCGGCCGTCCTTCTCCAGGACGCTTCCCGCAGCCTGCATTATATCAAAAATGTCGCCTTTAATCTCATGCTTGGCGATCGATTTTTCCTCGGAGAGGCTGAGGTGGCCGCCCGTTCTTTTTATATACGGCGGGTTGGAAAAAACGAGGTCGAACTTCTCCTCGGGCCGAAAAGCCCTCAGGTCCTGCTCCAGGACGACAATTTTCTTTTCGAGGCGATTGAGGGCGATGTTGCAGCGGGCCAGGGCGGCCAGGCCGGGCTGGACCTCCAGGCAGACGACCCGCCGGAAGGGTTTCCGGCTGAGAAGAAGCGAAATGACGCCGCTGCCGGCGCCCAGCTCGAGCAGATTGTCCGCCGGCCGGGTGCGGATGAAATCGGCCAGAAGCGGGGCGTCGACCGAGAACCTGTATCCCCGCTTCTTCTGGAGGATGAGGACGCGTCCGTGGTAGAACGAGTCGAGGGTTTCATCCTCGCCGGGCGAGGCCTTAATCCTTTTCATCTTCACTCAGCTCGGCAAACACAACCACCAACTCCGGCCCGACCTCTGCGTATCCGCCCCGGACCGGGAATGATTCCCCTGAGTCGCCCGCCCGATAGGTCACCAGGCCTGGGCCCAGCGCCGCAAATAGCGGGCGATGCCCCGGAAGGATCCCCAGGTATCCTTCCAGGCTCGGGATGGTCACTTCATCGACGTCTGCATCGGCCAGAAGGCTGCGGGGGGTGACAACCCTGAGCCGGAGCGAGGAACGGATGGCCTGGCTCATGAGGCCTGCAGCTCCTCGGCTCGCAGGACCACTTCCTCGATCGGCCCCGCCATGTAAAAGGCCTGTTCCGGCTTGTCGTCGTGTTTTCCATCGACGATCTCCCGGAAGCCGCGGACGGTCTCCTCGACGGGAACGTACTTGCCCGGACGGCCCGTGAACTCGACGGCGACATGAAACGGCTGGGAGAGGAACCGCTGGATCTTGCGGGCTCGGGCGACGACAAGCTTGTCCTCGTCCGAGAGCTCCTCGATGCCCAGGATGGCGATGATATCCTGGAGGTCCTTGTATCTCTGCAGGACCTCCTTGACCCGCCGGGCCACCGCGTAGTGTTCTTCGCCGATGATGCGCGGGTCCAGGATCCGGGAAAACGAATTCAGCGGGTCAACAGCCGGATAAATGCCGATATCGGTCAGGGCGCGAGACAGGTTGGTGGAGGCATCGAGATGGGAAAACGTCGTCGCCGGGGCCGGGTCGGTGAAATCATCGGCCGGGACGTAGATAGCCTGGACCGATGTGATCGACCCCTTTTTGGTTGAGGTGATCCGCTCTTCGAGCTCGCCGAGCTCGGTCGNNAGCCCGCCTGGGTGAAGCGGAAGATATTGTCGATGAACAAGAGGATATCCTGGTTCATCTCATCGCGGAAATATTCGGCCACCGACAGAGCCGCCAGTCCGACGCGGAGCCTGGCCCCGGGAGGCTCGGTCATCTGCCCATAGATCAGGGCAGTCTTGTTGATGACGCCTGACTGTTTCATTTCCAGCCAGAGGTCGTTGCCCTCCCTCGTCCTTTCCCCCACCCCGGCGAAAACGGAGTAGCCGCCGTGCTTCTTGGCCACATTGTGGATGAGCTCCTGGATGATGA
>DQHV01000049.1 GCA_003524335.1 Candidatus Aminicenantota bacterium
CTCCAAAAGCGGCCTGCCGTCTTCTGATTGGCGCCGCTATCGACCTTTACCTCCTATTTAGTTGCCACGTGGATGGCGGCGGCGCCGAACAGAAGCTGGCGAAAGGCCGCGTCCCGGAAACCGGCGTTCAAGAGCAGGTTATTTATCTCGCCGGGCGCGTAGAAGCGGGCGGCGGACTCGGCGAGATAGCGGTAGGCAGCCTTGTTGCCGGAGAGCCAAGCGCCGGCCCGGGCGACGAATATCCGAAGGTACATGCGGAAGATCGCGCGGACCGGTCGGGACGCCGGTTGGCTGCTCTCGACGATAACGAACCGGCCGCCCGGGGCCACCACGCGGAGGACTTCGGCCAGGTACTGGCTGATGAAGGGGTTGCGGTAGGTAAGATTGCGAAAGGCGAAGGAGATGCCGACGCAGTCAAAGCAGCCGTCGGGGAATGGGAGAGAGGCGGCCTCTCCGCAGACAAATGAGACCTGTTCACCTCTGGTGGCTGCCTTGCTGACGGCGAGGTCGAGCATCGGGCGGGCATAGTCAAGGCCGGTGATTTCCCGGCGCTGCCGGTCCAGCCCGGCGATGGTCAGCGCCAGGTCGCCGGTGCCGCAGCACAGGTCGAGCACGCGTTCTGGCTCCTGCCGAAGGCATTCCCGCGCCGCCCGCCGACGCCACCGCGCGTCCTGACCGAGCGTCACGACGTGGTTGACCAAGTCGTAGGTGCGTGGGACGGCAAGGAACATGCTGTAAAGAGGTCGCGGGGTTTTCCGCCCCGCGGTGGCGTCAGCCATGCCGGTCACCGCACCCTCCGGGATTGCTTCGTCCTTCTCCGAAGGACTCCCGATGACAAACTGGACGGCCGTATTATACGCTATCCCGCCCGCTCACACGACAGCCAGGGCCGCTTTCCTTGACATCCCGGAGGAGCCAGGTTATTGTCACTGGCGAGTTCGTTAATGGAGGAGTGCATGCATCCGAACAGCCGGTTGAGAAATCGATTTCGTTCCCTGACCGCTTTCCTGTTTCTGGCCGCCTTATGGACATCCGTCGCCCCGGCCCAGGAGAAGGCCGCGGCTCCATCCCCTGCCGTCAAGATCGATCTCGGCGTTCGCGTCCCGATGCGCGACGGGGTCACCCTGTCGGCCAACGTCTTCCGGCCCGATAAACCCGGCCAGTTCCCGGTGATCGTCCTCCGCACGCCCTACGGGAAGAACTCGGCTTCTCAGTTCGGTTTTGGCCGCTTTTTCGCCGGGAACGGCTACGTCTACGTCGTTGAGGACTCCCGGGGCCGCCACGACTCGGACGGCACCTTCCACGCCATGCACGACGAGGCCGACGACGGCTACGATACGATCGAATGGGCGGCCGCACAGCCCTGGTCCGACGGCAACGTGGGCACCTTGGGCGGCTCTTATGGCGGGCAGAACCAGTGGATGGCGGCAGCAAGCCGTCCCCCGCATCTGAAGGCGATGGCGGCCCTGGCCAGCCCCCCAGGCCCCTTCTATAACCTACCCTTTCAATACGGGGCGTTGACCCTCCTCGTGCTCGACTGGGCCATCGGGACCACGGATCGTGTCGGCCAGACGTCCAGCGAATTTGGTCTCGACCGGGCCATTCGCCAGCTCCCGCTCGTCACGCTCGATGAGTTCGCCACGGGGCGACGCATCCCCTACTGGAAAAGCTTCTTTGCGCACCCGACCTACGATGATTACTGGAAGATGGTCGATTACGAGCGGCATTACGACAAGATAGATGTCCCGGTCCTGCACATCTCGGGATGGTACGACGACGACCAGCCAGGGACGTTCAGGAATTTCACCGCCATGCGGCGGCTCGGACGCAAGGGCCAGAAACTGCTGGTCGGGCCTTGGCCCCACGCCCTCAACTCGGTTACAAAGATGGGCATTCTCGACTTCGGCCCTTCTTCCAAGATCGACCTNNGTGGACGAGGAGCCGCCGGTCCGCGTGTTCGTCATGGGCGCTAACACCTGGCGCGACGAGCCCGACTGGCCGCTCCCGGCGACGCAATGGACGAAATATTATTTCCACTCCGGGGGCAAGGCCAATTCGCTCTCCGGAGACGGAGTGCTCTCGCCCGCTCCGCCGAAGAAAGAGCCGGCGGACGAATATGTCTACGATCCCGCCGACGCCACGCCCTTCATCATGCGCCCCTCCAGTTCGCAGATCGGCGGACCGGATGATTATCGCCCGGTCGGAGAACGGAAGGACGTCCTTGTCTATACGACGCCGCCGCTCGAGCAGGACATGGAGATTACCGGCCCCCTCTCGGTCAAGCTGTTCGCGTCCTCCTCGGCGCCGGATACCGACTGGAACGCCATGCTTGTTGATGTCTATCCGGACGGATACACACTGCGGCTCAATGACGGCGTCGTCCGGGCCAGCTATCGGGAATCGTTCGAGAATCCGTCCCCGATCGAGCCGGGGAAGGTCTACGAATACACCATCGATTGCTGGGCGACGTCGATGCTCATCCGGAAGGGCCACCGCCTCCGCGTCCACATCGCCTCGGCGGCGTTCCCCAAGTTCGACCGCAACCTCAATACGGGTCATCCGTTCGGGATGGACAGCGAAATGCAGGCAGCCCGGCAGACCGTCTTTCATGACGCCAAGCATCCCTCGCACATCGTCCTGCCGGTCGTCCCGGCGAAGGCGAAGGAGATTTCCTGTCCTTGACGAGAGATGGTCGAGCGCGTCCCGTCCTAAAAACGCCGGAGATAAGAGACTTCCCCTTATCCGGACGAAGAGATAATCCTCGGGTTCATCGAATAAAACACCTTCAGATTCTCCTCTTGGTCGGCCTAAAATCCCAAGTCAGGAAATCATAAGATTTTATTTTTTTCCAAACGTCTTGCGTTTTTCCAGCGCCGAGGCATAGGCGAAGCCGAAGAAATAGCTTCGCCAACTTTTCTCCGTCGAGCGGAACTCCTTATCCCCGAGGAAAAAATCCAGTAGGGCTTCTCGCAAAGCTGAACGTTTGTCATTTCATCAGCCCGGCAACGACCTTAACGATCTTTTCTCGGATCCTCTGGTCGTCAACGCCTCGAGAGAGGTTCCCTCGAGAGGGACGGATATTAATTACGGAAATCGGACCGTCCACGATTTTCATGGGATATATATATCATAGACGGCCACAGATTAAAAAGCGCACGACTGTCCGATTTATTATCCCCCCTTTGAAAAAGGGGGGCGCGGGGGGATTTGGAAAAGGCGAACAAGAAGAGAAGGGATATGCAGTTGCTTATTATTTATAAAATCTCCCCTGANNTCGTCATAATTTCCATGATATATCTTGAGTACGGTTTTTGCGGTTTTGGGATGCCCCCTGCCGACGGCAGCCCTGGTAAGGAGGTCTGGAGATGATCGAAGGCCAAGATGCACTCGGCTCAACGGCTCGCCTGACCTACGGCTTGATCGGAGGCGGCAAGGGCGCCTTCATCGGCGACGTCCACCGCAAGGCGATCGGGATGGACGGCAAGGCCCGGCTGGTCGCCGGCTGCTTCTCCCAGTCCTACGAGAACACACTGGCCACAGGCGAAGCCTGGGGCATCGAAAAGGCGCGTCTCTACAGGACCTACGTGGAGATGCTCCGGGCTGAGGCCGGCCGCAATGACAAGATCGATTTTGTCGTCATCGCTGCCCCCAACAACATCCATTTTCCAGCCGCCAAACTGGCCGTCGAAAACGGGATCCAGGTTGTTTGCGATAAACCCCTGACGACCACCCTTCGCGACGCCGAGGAGCTCGGACGGCTGGCCAAAAAGAACGACAATTTCTTCTGCGTCACCTACGCTTATAGCGGCTATCCGATCGTCAAGCATATGCGCGACATGGTGAAAAGCGGCGCCGTCGGGGAGGTCCGGTTCGTCAGCGGGGAATATCCCCAAGATTGGCTGGCCACCCTCCTCGAGAAGACCGGCCAGAAACAGGCCGCCTGGCGCACCGACCCGAAGCGCGCCGGCGCCTCGAACTGTGTCGGCGACATCGGCAGCCACATCGAGCACATGGTCTCCTACGTGACGGGCCTTGAGATCCAATCCCTCCTTGCCCGCCTTGATCATTTCGGGGAAGGCCGTCCCCTGGATGACAACGCCTCGATCCTGCTCAACTACAAGGGCGGGGCCAAGGGGATCTACTGGAGCTCCCAAATCGCTGTCGGCCACGACAACGGACTGCGCATCCGGGTCTACGGCACCAAAGCCGGCCTGGAATGGGCCCAGGAGAACCCGAATTACCTGAGGGTTTCCTATATCGACAAGCCTTCCGAATTCCTCTCCCGGGGCCGGGACAAGATGTCGCCCCGCGCCCAGGCCCTGAGCCGCATCCCATCCGGCCATCCCGAAGGGTATTTCGAAGCTTTTGCCAACATCTACAACACCTATCTCACCGCCCTGGGCAAGCGGAAGTCCGGTCAGGCGTTGAGCGGCGACGAGCTCGATTTTCCGGGTATAGAGGACGGCATCCGGGGCGTCCGGTTCATCGAGAAATGTGTCGAAAGCTCCCAGAAGGGAGCAATGTGGGTTGAATTTTAGGAGGAGAAATGGCGAGACCGGTGACGTTGTTCACGGGACAATGGGCCGACCTGCCTTTCGAGGAGGTCTGCAAGAAGGCATCCCAGTGGGGCTACGACGGCCTGGAGATCGCCTGCTGGGGCGATCACATGAGCGTCCGCAAGGCGGCGCGGGACAAAGCCTATGTCGAGGAAAAGAAGAGGGTTCTCAAAAAGCACAACCTAGGGTGCTGGGCCCTGGGCGCCCACCTCGCCGGCCAGTGCGTCGGCGACAACTATGATCCGCGGCTGAACGTCTTCGCTCCCGACCGGGTCAAGGGAAAGCCCCAGAAGCTCCGCCAATGGGCCATCGACGAAATGATGATCACGGCACGCGCGGCCAAAGCGATGGGCTGCTCCGTCGTCAACGGGTTCATGGGTTCGCCCATCTGGCACGCCTGGTATTCGTTCCCGCCGACGACCGAGGAGATGGTCGAGGCCGGCTTCACCAAGATCTTCAAGCTCTGGACGCCCATCCTGGACGAGTTCGACCGCTGCGGCGTCAAGTTCGCCCTGGAGGTCCACCCGACCGAGATCGCCTNNCCCTAGGGTTTAACTTCGACCCGAGTCATCTCGTTTGGCAAGGGATCGAGCCGCAGCTTTTCATCCGCGAGTTCGCCGACCGAATCTACCACGTCCACGTGAAGGACGCCGGGGTTACCTTAGACGGGAAGGCCGGCATCCTGGGTTCGCATCTGCCCTTCGGCGACCTGCGGC
>DQHV01000035.1 GCA_003524335.1 Candidatus Aminicenantota bacterium
TTAAGCCGCATATAAAATAGCTTCCATCTTTAATAATTCCAATCTCTATGATATATTCAATATGAATTTTATTGACACTAAACACCCATGGACTTATTGACCACTTACTATTACATCAAACCCCTTATTCCCCGACGGATCCAAATCTTATCGAGACGACTTATCGCCTCTTATAAACAAAAGGCCATTAAGAATATCTGGCCCATACACCCTGAGGCCGCCAAGATTCCAGAAGGATGGACTGGGTGGCCTGACCATAAAAGATTCGCCCTGATCTTATCTCACGATGTGGACACCGCCAGGGGTTGCGATCGATGCTACGATTTGATGGAAATGGAAAAGGAATTGGGCTTTAAATCGGCGTTTAATTTCGTCGCGGAAGATTATCGCGTCCCGGAATCGCTTTTTCGCCAGCTGAAGGAATCCGGCTTCGAAATCGGATTACACGGCCTAAAGCACGACGGGAAACTCTTTTTGGCAAAGAAAATATTTTACGAAAGCATTCCCAGAATAAATTCCTATCTCAAAAAATGGGAGGCAGTTGGTTTCCACGCCCCTTCCACGCACCGAAACTTGGACTGGATAGCCGACCTGGATATTGAATACGATGGCTCGACATTCGATACCGACCCTTTTGAACCTCAGCCCGATGGCATGAAAACCATTTTCCCCTTCTGGATCATGAACAAAGCTAAAACTCACGGATACGTTGAGTTTCCTTACACGTTGCCTCAAGACCACTGTCTCTTTGTTATTCTGAAAGAAAAAGACATTACTATATGGAAGGAAAAGCTCGACTGGATTGCCGATAATGGAGGCATGGTTTTTTTGAATACTCATCCCGATTATATGAAATTTGACGCAGGCAGGTGCTCCCTAGAGGAATATCCATCGACTCTATATAAAAGCTTCTTGGATTACGTCCGGACAAAGTATCCTGGCCAGTATTGGCACGTTCTTCCCCGGGAAGCAGCAAGATTTTGGAAAAAATCTATGGTTGATGCTATTAAACTTTCAACGCCACGTCGTCTGGCCGGCCACAAACCTCAGGCCTCGCCGACAAGTATAAAAATCTGGATTGATCTCGATAATACGCCCCACGTGCCTTTTTTCTTGCCCATTATTCGTGAACTGGAGCGCAACGGGCATCAACTGATTNNAGAATTCCGTCTATCGTCATAATTGATTATGAGTATACACGAACCATCCCGTTCGCTCACCCCCGTTGGTCCCTTGTGCCGGACACATTATCCACTGCCGGATTAGCTTCAGCTAATGAGCGCATTCGGCACTATCGCGGGATCAAGGAAGATGTTTACGTTCCCGGATTCGTTCCTGAACCTTCGCTGCTCGAAAACCTGGGGTTTCATCCAAAAGAAATAATTGTCACAGTCAGGCCCCCTGCAGACGAAGCCCACTACTCTAATCCTGAGAGTGATTTACTCCTCTTCGAACTTATGAAGAGAATTTCGCAGACACAGGGTGTCCGCTCCGTCCTGCTGCCCCGTAATTATCGCCAAGAACAGATATTTAGGGCAAGGCACCCGGAATGGTTTGAAGATAACAGGACGTTTATTCCGCCGAAAGCCCTTGACGGTTTGAATCTCTTGTGGTTCTCCGACCTCGTCGTCAGCGGGGGCGGAACGATGAATCGCGAAGCGGCTGCTTTAGGTGTCCCGGTCTATAGCATATTCCGCGGGAAGACGGGGAAGGTTGACCGCATGCTTGAGCAAGAGGGCCGGTTAGTGATGATTCATAGCCCAGAAGAGATATGGACCAAGATCCCTTTTGTTCGGCGTGAAAAACCTCAATGGTTAGACAACAAGCCGCGAGCAGCCCTGCAGGACATCATCAACCATATCGAAGACATTATAAAAATTGAACAAGTGCGCTCGAGCAAGCAAAGATAGGATGGAGAGTCCATTCGCCTTATATTGGTCTTTATGTTGGGTTAGGGTTACATGCCGTGTAGATCCTTAATATCATGATGGGTTTTGAACCCATCTCGCGGTGCCCGCGGGCCGCCTCCTAAACGTTTCGAGGTCGAACTCGCCGAAAGTCCCGAACCCATACTCGTCCGGATGGTCGGCGATGGTGCGGAGGAACTTCCTTAGCTGCCGCTCGTTAAGACTGTTGTAGGTCTTCGAGTGCCCGATGCAGACGATCGGCAGATCTGTTTCCGCGTCGCCGTTCCGGGCCCCGGCTCTGCGCACGGCGGACATCATCTGCCTCCCAGAGCACTGGTTAAAATCGAGCTTCCAAGCATGTTTCTTGAATATCGCCGAGAACTTCCTGACCGCAAGGGCCGTCAACCTCCGCGACCTCCCGGCCCCGGTTCCCGCCGCCCTGCCCGCCAGCTTACCCTCAGGAGGCCACGCCTGCTCCCGGAACCGGTGGCGCCAACTCGCATGCAGCCGACGGAAGCGATTAGCTGAAAGGAAGGCCCACAGGGGCCGAGCTTCACAGTAAATGGGGAATTCGAAAAGTTCTCCGGCGTCGTCTCTTCGGCAGATCTCGGAGGGATCGGCCGGCCAAGGCACGACAGCATTTTCTGCCTTCGAGTAATCGAATCGAACGAGCTCGTCGCGCTTGCCGTATTTGAAGACCGAAGTGTCGATGCTGATGCCGTTTGCCAATAAGGCTCGGATGATGTCCCGCGAGGGACTCATCGACCAGTTCGCGGCGCGGAACGCCCGACATCGATAGGCGGGCCTCACGGGTCCGAGGAGGTCCTCGAGGAACCGCTTGCCCTCGCCGACTAGGCCGCATATCCGTTCATACGGCAGCCGAGCGAGATCGTATTCGCTCATATCCAGAACCCATCGTCCGCCGGAGTAGGACGCGCGGGCATAAGCCGGATGCAAGTGCAGTTGGACGTCGTGCCCACGGCGGACGGCGTCCTTGAGCTGATTTTCGATGAGTCCATAAACGCCAGGCGACTGGTCCGAATATTCGGGGTGTTCCCGGAATTTCATGATCTCGACCGTGTCCGCCATGATCGTCAGCTTCGCTCCGAAGCCGTCAAAGAGGTCGAGGATCCTGGCCGTCGGGGACACCATCAGCTCCCCGGCGCAACCCTCGCCGTTCCCATGGATCTCGTAATCCAGCGTGAAAAGCAGGATAAGCCTATTTTTTTTTCGAGCGATCGTAGGTTGAATCATGGCTTAGGCGTCCCGCTTTCCCGTCCGACACCGATCATTTCCAGCCTAAGGTGCTGGCGATGATGTCCACGATCCGCCGGCTGGCCCGGCCGTCCCAGAACCGCGGCTGCGTCCGGCGGATTTTCGCTCGAATCTGAAATCTGAAAGCCGCCAGGATCCTTTCCTTGTCCGTCCCCGCAATGATGTTGCTCCCCTGGCTGACCGTAGCAGGCCTCTCAGTATTCTCCCGAAGCGTGATACAAGGGATCTTGAGGATTGTTGTCTCCTCCTGGATCCCGCCAGAATCGGTCAGGACGATCGCAGCATTGGACATGAGGCACAGGAAATCTAGGTAGCTGAGGGGACGGACTAGATTGACGGAATGAAGGGGATGGTCGGTCCGAAGGAAATCCGCTCTCCTCCCGGGACTCCTGTCATCGTTGCCCAGACAAACAAAATGGCCCTGATAGCCGAACCGAACGATATTGTTTTCCGTTCTGGGATGGCAGGGAAAAATGATCGGCAGGGAAGCGGCGATCTCTTTCAAGGCCTGAATGATATTAAGGAAATTCTCCGGATCATCCACGTTGGACGGGCGGTGGAGAGTCAGCACGGCAAAAGGGATCGCGGCGGACGGCGTCTTCGGCCGCGCGGCCCGCTCGCCTTGACTCGCGGTACCCACGGCGGCGGTTTCACGCCCGGCTACGCCGTTCTCACGGAGGCCGAGGCACTCCAGGATCCGTGACCTCTGAGCCTGCTTCAAGCAAGCGAGGAGGCAATCAATCATCGTGTTCCCGACAAAATGGATGCGCTCCCTGGCGATGCCTTCCCTGACGAGATTCAGCACACCACTGGGCTCCGTGACGAATAAGAAGTCCGAGAGATGATCGGTCAAGACCCTGTTGATTTCCTCCGGCATGGCGCGGTCGAACGAGCGCAGGCCCGCTTCTACGTGCGCGATCAAAGGGCTCGTGCCCCTGTTGTCGTAGAATGTTTTTGAGGCCACGAGGGCGCAGGCCACGGTCGAGTTGACATCGCCCACGACCACCACTACATCCGGCTTTTCCAGGCCCATGACAGCCTCGAATTTCTTCATAACCTCGGCCGTTTGGACCGCATGAGACGCCGAACCCACTCCGAGATAATATTTGGGTTCCTCGAGTTTCAGATCCACAAAGAACACATCCGACAACTCGCTGTCATAGTGCTGCCCCGTGTGAACCAGGACGTGGGTGATGCGCCGGCCCCGCCGCCGATTCCTCTCCTTAACGGCCGACACGATGGGAGCCACTTTCATATAGTTGGGCCGGGCGCCGACCACGCTGAGAATCTTCATGCCCTTAAGGGTGCTCCCAAGGGTCCGTTTCGGCCAAGGGGCGACTCTGCGCGGCCTTGGCAAAGACGGGCGTCCCCTGTCCACACTCGCGTTTCGCCTCGAATTCCATGACTCCGCCGCGCTCTCAATGAAACGGAAAAATCCTGAACAGAAGCACGGTCATGAAAATCCCTTGTCTTTCCACTTCCCTTCCCTCGGCGCTAAACGCAAAATAAATATAGCTCCGGCTATTCGGAAAGTCAAGCAACCGGAGGCCCCTCGCTAAAATGACCGTCGAAGATTATCGGGAAAGAGCTTTTGACAAATCTGGGCGGGTGATCTATATTTAAGGAGAAAGAAAGGGCTAAAGCCAAGGCCCAAATATAGATGATCAGCGATCACATGAGAATGCGGAGAGTTTTGCTGTCCGTTGTCTTGGTTTGCATAGTCTGCCTCGCCTTCACCTCCTTGGCATCTGCGCAGACCGATCCCTTCTACCTCAGACTCCTCGCCAAGGCCCAGAAATCATTCCTTGCCGGAAACTACGGGGATGCAGCCCGGGATTTTGAGATAGCGGCTTTCGGCCTCAATCAGGATATTGCCCTTCAGGCACAGGCCTACTTTTTTATCGGTCTGTCTTATTCCTATCTAAAAGATGTAAAAAAGAGTGAGAGCTTCTTGCGTCAAGGCGCCGAACTCCTTGGAGAAAGAAGCCTTGCCATCCTCCAGATTCCTGACTCGGCCCTCCCGGACCTCGAGAAACTGCTGACATTTTTCGATATTCAACTTGCCCTTCCCGCTCCATCCATAGATCCGCCTGCCCCTCAAGAAAAAGAGAAGCAGGAAAAATCCTCCGAATTTCCCCCTGAAACAGGCCTAAAAGCCCCAGAATCTGATGAAAAAGTAACCGCCAATAATGATCAACAAGATCCTGGCAGCACACCTCCCCTCACCCTCGATAAGATCAAAGAAGGCGATCTCATCGCTCTGAATATGGTCGATACTTTACCGGTAGCGACCCGGCGCATCCCCGCGGTCTACCCCTCCTCTGCTAGCGGATCAAAGATAACAGGGACCATAACGATCAACGCCCTGATCTCAGAAAAGGGCAGCGTGATCAAAACCGAAATCATCCAGGGAATAAAGGGAGCCGTTGGGTTCGACCAGGCCGCTACTCAAGCCGTCCGCCGCTGGAAATTTGAGCCGGCCACTATCAAAGGCATTAAGGTCAAAGTCTGGATGCCGATCAGCATTGTCTTCAAGAAACAGGAATAACTCGCTTCTTTCTTTTTGAGATCAGAATGACGCAACTCGAGAAGGCGCGCAAGGGACGCCTCACCAGGGCCATGAAGAGAGTGGCCGCTGATGAGGGCATTGCCCAAGAAACTATTCTTGGGCTCATCTCTTCCGGAAAAATCGTCATCCCCTTCAACCCCAAACACTCGCCTGCCCGGCCCTCAGGCATCGGCCGTTCCCTCCGCACCAAAGTCAATGTCAACATCGGCACATCGGCCGACTTCCCCCGCCTCGCCGACGAGCTCCGCAAGGTCGATATCACCCTCAAGTACGAAGCCGACGCCATCATGGACCTGAGCACGGGAGGAGACCTTCGCCGCATCCGCCGCCGCATCCTCGCCCGCTCTCCCATTCCCCTGGGCACCGTCCCGGTCTATCAGGCGGCCATCGAGGCGATCGACCGCCGCCGGTCTATCATCAAGATGACCGTCGACGATCTCTTTGCCGCCATCGAGTCCCAAGCCCAAGAGGGCGTCGATTTCATGACCGTACACTGCGGCCTCACCCAGAAGGCCATCGACCGCCTCAAAAAGCAAAAGCGCGTCGCCGACATCGTCTCCCGCGGAGGGGCCTTTCATCTCGCCTGGATGCTCCACCACGACGCCGAAAACCCCCTCTACGCCCACTACGACCGCCTCCTCGACATCGCCCGACGCTACGATATCACCCTGAGCCTGGGCGATGCACTCCGCCCCGGCTCGATCATCGACGCCACCGACCGCCCCCAGATCGAGGAGCTGCTCACTCTTGGTGAGCTTGTCCAGCAAGCCTGGGATGCCGGCGTCCAGGTCATGGTTGAAGGGCCCGGCCACGTCCCGCTCGACCAGGTGGAGATGAACATCCGACTCCAGAAGCGCATCTGCCACGAGGCGCCTTTCTATGTCCTGGGACCTCTCGTCACCGACATCGCCCCCGGCTANNGCCGATTTCCTCTGCTACGTCACGCCCGCCGAACACCTCGGCCTGCCCTCGGTCGAGGACGTCCGGGAGGGCCTCATCGCCTCCAAGATCGCGGCCCACGCCGCCGACATCGTCAAAGGCGTCAAGGGCGCCATCGACCGGGATCTCGCCCTTTCCAGAGCCCGGAAGAAGCTCGACTGGGCCGCCCAGAAAAAGCTCGTCATCGACCCCCATAAATTCAGCGAGATCCGCAAAAAAAGAAGGTCCGCCTCCAAGGCCTGTTCCATGTGCGGCGAATACTGCGCCATGCGCATCGTCAGCCGATTCCTCGACTCGGATGGAAGGGCTGATGACTTCTGTTTCTAAGAGGCTCCTCTTCGGGACCGCCGGTGTTCCCCTCTCCACTCCGGCCTCTACGACCCTGGCCGCGCTCGACCACGTCAAGAATCTCGGCCTCGACTGCCTGGAAGTCGAGTTCGTCAAGGGCGTCAAGATGGGAAACGACACGGCCGGTCTGATCGGCAAGAAAGCCGCCGCCCTCGGCATCCGCCTCAGCGTCCACGCCCCCTATTACATCAACCTGAACTCGGCGGAGCAGGGAACACGATTGGCCAGCCAGGAGCACCTGGTCAGCTCGGCCCGGCTGGCCAGGATTCTGGGAGCCAGGAGCCTTGTTTTCCACGGCGGCTATTACGGCCACGATTCTCCCGAAATGACCTACCAGAGTATCAAAGCCGCGCTCCGGAATATCGTCTCGATCTTGAGGTCGGAACAGAACCCGGTCACCCTCCGGCCCGAGACGATGGGCAAAAAAACCCAGTTCGGCTCTCTCGACGAGATCCTGGCCTTGTGCCGGGAGGTCGACGGGCTCCTCCCCTGCTTCGATTTCTCCCACCTCCACGCCCGGGAAAGAAGCGAGAACTCCTACCGGCACTTCCATCACGTCCTGAGAAAGATTGAGAAAAAACTGGGCGAAAAAGCGATCAGCGATATGCACATCCATATCGCGGGTATCCTCTACGGCGAGAGGGGCGAGATCAAGCATCTTGACCTCCAGAAATCGGACTTCAACTTCGACGCCTGGCTCCAGGCGCTCAGGGATGTCGGCGCGGCCGGGATGGTCATCTGCGAGAGCCCCAACCTCGAGACCGACGCGCTGATGCTAAAGGACTTATACGGGTCATACAGAATGAAATCGTGAGGAGATACGATCAGCGGCCGGGTTTTTCTTGACACCCGTCTCCGGGAGTCATAAACTAAAGCGTTTCTCGATTCCTAAATTCATCAGAGGAGGTCTTGGATGAAAGTCGTCAATCTCACTCAGGTCAGAGACAAGATTAAGGATATGGTCCAGGAGGCCAACTTCGAACTCCAGGAGGATGTCCTCCGGGTCATCGACGACCTGGCCAAGAAAGAGGAATCGCCGGCCGGCAAAGAGGTCTTCAAACAGATGATTGACAACGCCAGGATCGCCCGGGAGGAAAAGCTGGGGCTCTGCCAGGACACCGGGCTGGCCGTGTTCGCGGTCGAGTTGGGCGAGGACGTGAGGTTTGAGAGGGCCGCTGGATTGGGCAGCCTCCGCGAGGCCATCACCGAAGGCACCCGGCTGGGATACGCCGAGGGCTATCTCCGGAAGTCGGTCGTCGAGGACCCGATCCGCAGGAAGAACACCGGCACCAACACGCCCGCCTATATCCACTGGGAACTCGTTCCCGGCGACGTCTTTAAGCTCACCTTCGTCGCCAAGGGGGGCGGGGCCGAGAACATGAGCGCCATCCGGATGTTCGCTCCGGCGGCCGGCCAGGAAGGGATCGAGGACTTTGTCGTGGAGACGGCGGATAAGGGCGGCTCAAACCCCTGCCCTCCGATCATCGTCGGAGTCGGCGTCGGCGGCAACTTCGAATACGCCGCCTGGCTCGCCAAGAAGGCGCTGCTCAGGCAACCCCTGGGCGCTCACAACCCGGATCCCTTTTACGCCGACATGGAGAAGCGGTTGCTCGAGAGGATCAACAAGCTCGGCATCGGACCCCAGGGAATGGGAGGCCGGATCACGGCTCTGGCCGTCCAGGTCGAATCCTATCCCTGCCATATCGCCTCGATGCCGGCGGCGGTCAACATCCAGTGCCACTCGCACCGGGTCATGAAGTTCGAGCTGTGAGGAGACGAGGATGATCGAGATCCGCTTCCACGGCCGGGGCGGCCAAGGCACGGTCGTCGCCTCCAAGGTCCTGGCCGACGCGCTCGCCAAAGAGGGCAACTTCGTCCAGGCCTACCCGGAGTTTGGCGTGGAGCGGCGGGGCGCGCCGGTCTTCTCCTTTATCCGGATCGATAATAAAACCATCTACGACAAGAGCCGCATCTACACGCCCAACCATGTTGTCGTCGTCGACCCGACGCTCGTCGAGGCTATCGACGTGACCGAAGGCCTCAAGGACGGCGGAGTCATCATCATCAACAGCGAGAAGGACCCGGCCTCGTTCAAGTTCCCGGCGAAATTCAAGGTAGCGACGATCAATGCCACGGGCATCGCCGTCGCCCACAAGCTCGGAACACTGGCCTCGCCCATCGTCAATACGGCCATCGTCGGCGCGGTCGTCAAAATCCTGGACCTGACCAGGCTCGAGCCGCTCCTGCAGGCGATCAAGGAAGGGGTGCCGATCCGGCCCGAGGACAACATGGCGGCGGCCAAAGAGGCCTATGAACACGCAGAGAAAGCGGTGTAATTTGGGGACGTCCCCCGAAGAGCCACCCTT
>DQHV01000280.1 GCA_003524335.1 Candidatus Aminicenantota bacterium
TCAGGAGAGTTCTGCCCTTCTGACCAGGCACGGCCACCTCTGGAGGGACGGCAGGCGAACACCCATCCGGGTGGCCAAGCGCATCGATCCGGGAAAGGACCGAATTTCGTTCTCCTACGAGGTGGAGAACGAGGCCGAAAAGGAGATCTCGCTGGTCTTCGGTATAGAATGGAACTTCTATCTCCTTCCCCAGGAGTGGGAGGTCCGGAAGGACGTGCTGTCGCTTCTCGGGGGGAAGTGGCTATTGGAATTCGCCGCCAGCCCCACGATCTGGCATTTTCCTCTCCAGACTCTCTCCCAATCGGAAGAAGGCTATGATATAATCCAGCAGGGGATGTGTTTCCTTCCCCATTGGAAGTTCAGCCTGACCGGCCGGCAGAAATTCGGGCTGACGATCACCTTGAGCGAGGGACGTGAAAGCTAGATATTTTTCCCTGGTCTTGCACAGCCACATTCCCTATGTTCTGGCCCACGGGAGCTGGCCGCACGGAATGGACTGGCTCTACGAGGCGGCAGCCGAGAGCTATCTTCCGCTGCTCGAGGTCTTCGAGCGTCTCCGGGACGAAGGCCTTGCGCCGCGCGTCAACATCTCCTTCACCCCTGTCCTCATAGAGCAGCTCAAGAGTCCAAGCTTCGCGACCGGCTTCAAGGAGTACCTGCGGATGAAGATCGAGATCGCCCGCAAGGACCGGTCGCATTTCGAGAAGATCGGCAGTCAGCCGCTCCACTCTCTGACTGAATACTGGGAGAACTGGTACGCCGGGATTCTCGATCTATTTTCAGGAAGATGTCGAGAAGATATCATCGGGGCCTTCCGCAAACTCCAGGACGAGGACCAGATCGAGGTCCTGACATCGGCGGCCACCCACGGCTACTTCCCCCTTCTTTCGGAGGACGATAGCATCCGCTGGCAGATCCGCCAGGGCCGCTATGTCTATGAAAAATACTTCGGCAGGAAGCCGACCGGTTTCTGGCTCCCCGAATGCGCCTACCGGCCGGGATATGCGTGGAGGTCGCCGCTCGGCGGCCGAGAAACTGCGGACCGGGCCGGTGTCGACGAGATCCTCGGAGAGGAAGGGTTGGGCTGTTTCTTTGTAGATACCCATCTCTTGAGCGGAGGCGAGGCCAAGGGCGTCTATCTCGACCGTTTTCCCGCCCTGATGCTTCTCTGGGAAAAATTCAAGAAAGAGTACCAGCCCGGACAGGAGACGGCCAAAACGCCGTATTCTCCGTACCTGGCCTACCCCTCCAGGGTTCCCTTTCTGGCCCGGGATGAGAAATCGGGAACTCAGGTCTGGTCCGGAAAAACCGGTTATCCGGGAGACGGCTGGTACCTCGAGTTCCACAAGAAGCATTTTCCCGGTGGGATGAGATACTGGCGGATCACTTCCGGTGACGCCGACCTCGGAGAGAAAGAGCCCTATGACCCGCAGAGAGTGAAGGAAAGGATCGAGGAGAACGCCGGCCATTTCGTCGATTCTTTGGGCGAAAGTCTAAAGAACCAGGATAAAGGTGTGGTTGTCGCCCTTTACGATACCGAGCTCTTCGGCCATTGGTGGTTCGAAGGCCCGGAATGGCTGTACCTGGTCCTAAAGAAACTGCAGCGGACCGAGGTCAGGCCTCAGACCGTAAGCGGCTGCCTTGGGGCGCTCCATCCCCACAGCCTAATCTCTCTGCCCGAAGGTTCATGGGGAAAAGGCGGGTTTCACTGGATCTGGCTGAATGATGACACAGCTTGGATCTGGGAAAAGATCTATGCCGTCGAACGTGAAACGAAAAAGCTAAAACCGGTCCTCCCCGGCAAGAACACCCGAATCCTCAAACAACTTTGCCGCGAGAAATTCCTTCTTGAAAGCTCGGACTGGCCCTTCTTGATCTCGACGTGGACGGCCCGGGATTATTCGGAGAACCGGGCGGCCGAGCATTTCGAGCGGGCCAGGACGCTCCTCGACTGGATCAAGAGGGACGGCCCGCTGAGCGCCGACCGGTTGAATCTCCTGGAAACATGGGAAGTAGAGGACCAGCTGTTTTCCGAGGTGGTAATCCCCGATGGAAGCATTATCTGAGAAGACTCTGGTTATGATCCTCTGCGGGGGAAAAGGGGAGCGGCTCTACCCGCTCACCCGTGACCGGGCCAAGCCGTCGGTTCCGTTCCTGGGAAGCTACCGGATCATCGATTTCAGTCTCTCCAATTCTCTGAACTCTGGACTCCATAAGATCGCCCTCCTCACCCAGTATAAGTCGCTATCCCTGGAAAGGCACATCCTCTATGGCTGGAACATCTTTCACGCCGATAGCGGGGGATATATCGTCTCGCTGCCGGCACAGGGACGGGTGGCCGACCACTGGTACGAGGGCACGGCCGACGCCGTCTTCCAGAATATCTACAGCATTCAACAGGAAAACCCGGCGGCCATCCTGGTCCTTTCCGGCGATCATGTCTACCAGGCCGACTACCGAAATATCATCCATTTCTTCGAAGAAAAAAAGGCCGAGGCCGTGATCCTGGCCAAAACAGTCCCCCGCGCCGAGGCCTGCCGCTTTGGAGTCATGGGCATCGACCGCGACCACCGGATCATCGATTTTCTGGAGAAACCGGCAAACCCGCCCTCCTTGCCCTGGGATAAAAAAACCTCCCTCATTTCCATGGGGGTCTATCTCTTTCGGACGCCCATATTGATCAAGGCTCTCATCAAGGATGCCAAGACCCCCCAGAGCAGCCACGATTTTGGCAAGGATGTCATCCCGCGGCTCATCCCCAGGGCCCGGGTCTATGCCTATCTCTACGATGGCTACTGGGAGGATATCGGGACGATCGACGCCTACTGGAAAGCCAATATGGCTTTCCTTTCCGCTGCTTCGCCCTGTTCCTTGGACGACAGTGCCTGGCCGATCCGGACATACAAAACACGGTACGGTCCCTCCCATATTCAACATGCCGACATCAAGAGCTCCATTATCGGGTCGGGCTGCCGGATCCGGGGCGGGACCATCCGAAATTCCATCATCGCGCCGGGTGTCGAGATCGCTCCCAACGCCCGGATCGATGGAGCCATCATCTTCGAGGGAGCCCGGATCGGGCGGGGGGCTAGATTGCGCCGGGTGATTGTCGATAAGTTTTCCCGGATTCCGGATCATTCCGAGATCGGCTTCGACGAGAGGAAAGACCGGGCCAATTTCATGATCAGCGAAGGAGGCATCCGGGTCGTTCCCAAAAGCTGGAGGGACGAGTGATCGAGCGCTACAACCTCTTCCTCCACGAGTTTTCTCAGGAAGCATCCAAAGAGCTGCAGCTTTTCTCGATTATCGCCCAGAGCTTTTTCCAGCCCTTTTCGCTGATGGACAACCTGCTTGTCATAATGACCGCCCTGACCGCGGGCCATGGCCTGGGCTTTAACCGGGCCATGCTCTTTCTCACGGACGGAGACAGCCTCAAGGGAGAATTCTGGCTGGGGCCGGCTTCGGCCGAAGAGGCCGAATCCATCTGGCGGGTCCTATCCACACCCGGGATTGGCTATCCTGAGATCATCGAGCACAACCGGTCGCTCTTGACGAGCGAAACCGACACCCTGACCAAACGCGTGAAGAAATTGAGCTATCCGCTGTACAAGGAACAGTCCCTCATCCCCGCCCTGACGGCCTCCGCCAGGCAGATGATCCTGGTGCGGGAGGCCAGGAACGAGCCCGCGGTGGACAGGCGTTTCGTAGAGACCATCGGTGCGGATGAGTTCCTCTGCATTCCGCTGTTGTCCCAGCAAGAGGTTCTGGGGGAGATCATCCTCGACAACGTCATCACCAAGCTCCCCATCAGCACCCGGGACCTCGAGCTGGCCTCGATCTGCGGGCTCTTCGCCGGCAACTATATCTACACCGCCAAGCTCCAGAAAAGGATCGGCGACATGAAGAAGGTGGCGGCCATGGGAGAGATGGCCATGTTCGTCACCCACCAGCTCCGCAATCCCTTGGTCACAATCGGAGGCTTCGCCGACCAGCTCCTCGACCCGCAGACGGGGGAGAAAAAGAAGAAGAGAAACATCCAGATCATCCGCAGCGAGATCCGCCGGCTCGAGAAGATCCTTCTCCGGCTGTCGCAGTTCCTCCGGATCGACGTCCGGGAGAAAGTGGCCGTCGATGTCCAGGACATGCTCAGCGTCGTCCAGGAATCGGTCCGGGCGGGGATCGCCGGCCGCCGGATAACCCTGGACACAGAGATTGAGGCAGGGCTCCGCGTCATCCTCTGCGATCCTACCCATGTGGGAGAGGCCGTCCGCAACGTGTTGGATAATGCCGTCGACGCGGTAGGCGACGAGGGTCACATCGACTTGCGGGCCTACCGGGAGAACGCCGAGTGGGCAGTGATCGCCGTCCAGGACACGGGCAAAGGGATACCAGAGGCAGTAAAAGACAAAATTTTTGATTCCTTTGTCTCAACCAAGGAAAAGGGTATGGGACTCGGCCTGGCCTACGTAAAAAGGGTTGTGGACGCCTGCGGCGGCCGGATCGAGGTCAAGAGCGCCGAGGGCAAGGGAACGACTTTCAAGCTATATTTTCAGACTCAGCCGAGAGAAAGGGGGACTAAGCCATGAAAAAAAAGCTGCTCATCGTCGAGGATGAGAAGAACCTCTGCCTTCTCTACAGAGAAGAGCTGACCAAAGCGGGCTACAAGGTGGTAGCGGTTGCGGATGCCGATACGGCGCTGGAGCAGATCAAGAAACAGACCTTCGACTTGATCATCACCGACATCCGGATGCCGGCGAAGAACGGCATCGAGCTGATCACTCAGATCATGGCGCTCCACAAGGACATCCCCATCATCATCAACACAGCCTACCAGAGCTACAAGCACGACTTCATGACCTGGGCGGCTGATGCCTACGTCGTCAAGTCGGCTTCCCTGGACGAACTCAAATCCAAGATCAAGGAGTTGATCGGTTAGATCATGTCCGAGTTGCGCAAGGATATCATCAGTGGACATTGGGTCATCCTGGCCTCGGAGAGGGGGAAGAGACCCGATGACTTTCGGCCGGCCGGGCCGGAAAAGAAGGAGGAAGTCCCCCCCTTCTGTCCGTTTTGCGAAGGAAACGAATCGAAGACGCCTCCCGAGGTGGCATCGCTCCGGAAGCGCGGCAGTCGGCCGGACCAGCCCGGCTGGTGGGTAAGGACCGTTCCCAACAAGTTTCCCGCCCTGAACAGGGGGCTCCCTCCGGAGAGACATGATGAGGGCATCTTTCAGTGGATGGATGGAGTGGGCGTCCACGAGGTTATTATCGAAACCCCCGCCCATCTCCAGGAACTGCCCGACCTGCCGGTCTTACACCTGCAGGATGTCTTGGCCACGTACCAGGAGAGGGTGAAGAGCATAGAAGAGGAATACCAGTACAAGTATGTCCATGTCTTCAAAAATAAGGGCCGGGAGGCCGGTGCTTCGCTCAGCCATCCCCACTCCCAGATCGTGGCCACACCGATCATCCCCAAACAGGTCAACGAAGAGCTGTACAGCTGCGAGCGGCTCCATCGCCAATTCGGGGAATGCATTTTTTGCCGGACGATCCGCGAGGAGACACAGATCGGCCAGCGCCTTGTGCTCCGAAACGATCATTTCTGCGTGGCCACTCCATTCGCCCCGCGCTTCCCGTTCGAGCTGCGCATCTACCCGCTGCGCCATTCTCCCTGGTTTTCGAGGTTGACCAAGACAGAGCTCCGGTCATTGGCCCAGACGATCAAGGCGGTCCTGGGGAAGCTCAGGAATATCCTGGCCGACCCTCCCTACAACTTCTACATCCATCAGGCTCCCAACCCTAACCTGCCGCATGAGGCCTGGATCAACTTGAGAAAAAGCTACCACTGGCACATGGAGATCATCCCGGTGCTGACTCGGGTTGCGGGTTTTGAATGGGGGACCGGCTTCTACATCAACCCGGTGCCGCCGGAAACCGCCGCCGGCTTCCTCACGGGCTGAGGCGGAAACGACGACGGCTTTGACGGCCGGGCGATCAGGTTGAGCCTGATCTCGAGCTTGGATCCGGTCCTCTCGACCGTCCCGGTTTTCCGACGAAAATCGACAAAGGTAAATCCACGGTCCCGTTTTTCGATGACTTTCAGGTAGGAGTCCAGGTTGTCCAGGAGGTTTTGAAGGGCCGCTGCCGCTCGAAGCTCATCAGGATAGGGGATGATAAGCCGGGTGGATGGCTCACCAGCTTGATCTCGATAATCCGCAGCCAGGGCAAAAACCTTCCCTTGGAGCCCGAGTGGATCGCCCTCTCCAAGGGTGAAGACGGACTGGAGCGCATAGGGTCCCCGGATCAGGCGTTCGGAGCCGGTGACCCTGCCCTCTTGCGGCAGCTCATCGAGCAGCGTCACTGGTTCTCCCTGCGGAATAAACTTCAACAGACCCCGGGCGAGGTCGACCATCACCGGGAGAAGCGCTTCCCTGCCGTCCAGATTATTAACATGGATGAAAGCGCGGTCCTTCAGTATGGTGAGCTGGGTTTTGTCGCCAGAGTTCCGGGCAGGGACTCCCTCTATCGGGGTTTCGACTCCACATTTCATTAGGTATATCCCCAGAGCCGACTCCGGACTCTCCATCTGAAAGAGTTCCAGCACGATCTCGGAATTCTCCTTCTTGTAGTGCTGGACAAACAGTCTGTCGAACCCGAATTCCAGGAAGATCTCGGCCCCTCCATCGATGAGATCGAACAGGTTCCCCCCCTGGAATTCTTTGAGTGGCCCAGCTCTTGCCCAGCCGGAGATGAGGTGCTCGGGAAGAGCAGCCGCCTGGAAAGCCGGGAGGACCTGGACAGAACAGAGGAGCAGGCCGAAGACAACGACCCTCTTCATCGCTCTCCGCCCTCTATCCGTAAGAGGCCTCAGACCAGGACATGCTGGATCTTTCCCGGATCGACGACGCCGAGTCCGAGCCGCTCGGCATAACGAAGGTAATCCGTGAACTTGGGATGTTCATTGACCTTGATGCCCATGCCCTTCCGTTTGGCCACAATGGCCCGGTGGCAGACCATGTCCAGGGCGAAGGGGTCGGTGGACAGATAAAGGGTGTTAAGCCAATAGGCGAACTTGCCCTCGTAATCCGGGCCCCCTTCATACTGGCCCCGGAGCCCGTCCGTGATATTCAGGACGAGCTTGTCCCTGAGCGCGGGAAAGGCCATCACTTCCGTATTGACATCAAAGAACAAAGGCCCGTGAAGCCTGTTGGTGTTGCAGACGGCCCCGTAGCCGAGGTTCTTGGTGGCCATCGAGATCCCGTTTCCCGTGTTTTTAAAAACCGGGACATTGATGATCTTGGTCAACCGTTTGGTCAGCAATTTGCCGAAATAGGAGAATTTTCCATTGAAGACATGCTGGTTGAGATAGGCGCTGTCTTTGGGCCCTTCGACATCGGCCCAGTAGTACGCCTCTTGGTCGAAGTTGTCGACGCTGACATGAGTCCCCTCGGACCTCAGCCAGCGGCTGTTATCCTGGGTTTTGCCCATGGCGGCCGCCTCATCCATGGTTTGGAGGCCCTCGATTCCGACCCCTGGATACCTCTCCGGCGTGAATCCGGCGTCTTTGAGCATATAATCGAAACGGTCCCAGATGATGATGTTTCCGCGGCGGAGCCCGCCGGCGACGAGCCAGTCGATAAGGGCGTCCACGACCTCGAGATGGGTGCTGATCGTCCCCGGGCCGACCGGGTTGACTTTGATTCCGACGACATCGTCCTTACGGAAGAGTAGAGCGAAGCTGTCCTTCCCGCTCTTCTTTGTCAAACCGCCCAGCCCTTTTTCAAACATCCGGTAGACCACTTTGGCTACAGCCTTGTCGTCTTTGATGGCCCCGGCATCCCGGACTTCGACGACTCGGCCGGGGAAGAGCCCGGGCAGCGAATATTTAGTTTTGGGAACTTTGATGGCTTCCTCGATATTGGTTTTCGGCCTTGGGGGCGGAGCGGGCGTTTGTTGGGCGAGAGCGCTCAGGGAGCGGTTCCCCAGCCAGAGCCCGATGCCCGCGGCACCGCCTATCTTCAAGAAATCGCGCCGGTCCAGATTCTCCCGCAGCACCAGCGAACGGTATCCGCTCATTTTATTCTCCTTTCTCCTTTTACTCTAGCCATCCACCAGGGCCTGTGCAAGAGAAAAAAGCCGCAGCAGTGAAGTGACAAGACGACGCCAGGGGCGTGATCGTGGGCAACGGCAGCCCCGATTTGTCTATTGCGGGCTAAAAAGTGGAAAGCCTCTGGTAGAGGCGGAGGTATTCGCGGGCCGACATCTCCCAGGAGAAATCACAGGCCATGGCCCTTTGGACGAGTTGACGCCAGTGCTCTTTTTGTCGATGGACGGTGATCGCCTTCTTCAAAGATGAGAGCAGGGCGGCCGATGAGTACTCCTGGAACCTGAACCCGTTTCCGGTTCCCCGGGCGGGATCATGCTCCTGGATGGTATCGTCCAAGCCGCCGGTTGCTCGGACCACCGGGACCGTGCCGTAGCGGAGGCTGTACATCTGGGTCAGGCCGCAGGGCTCATACCGGGAAGGGATGAGAAACATGTCGCTCCCGGCATAGATTTTGTGGGAGAGGGATTCATCGAAAGCAATCTTCAGCCCTAATGATCCGGGAAACTTCTCCCGGGCTGCCCGCAAAGCCTTTTGGAACACCTCTTCTCCCGTGCCCAGCACGACAAGGACAGCCCCCATCTTGAAGATCTCTTCCAAGGATTCGCAGACGATATCAAACCCCTTCTGGCCGGCCAGGCGGGAGACCATACCGACGACTGGGCATTCTTCCTTCACCCCGTCCAATGAAAAAGACCTGAGCAGGTCTTTCTTGCATTCTTTTTTCCCATCCAGGTAGGTCGGGTCGAACGGCCGGATGATGAACTTGTCGGTGGCCGGGTTCCAATCGGCGTAGTCGACGCCGTTGAGAATGCCGAAGAGACGATCGCGGCGCTTCCTCAGGAGGCCGTCCAAGCGGAAGCCGAACTCCGGCGTCTGAATCTCCTGGCTGTACCGTCTGCTGACCGTGCTGACAGCCGTGGAATAGAGGATCCCTGCCTTGAGGTAGTTGACTTTCCCGTAGAACTCCAGGTCCTCCATGCTGAAGAGGGTATCGGGAAGGCCGATCCGGCCGAGCAGGTCTTTTTCGAACAATCCCTGGTAGGCAAGGTTATGGATCGTGAAAAGAGTGCGGGTGTAGGCGAAAAAAGGGTCCTGGGAATAGACGAACTTCAGCAAGGCCAGGGCGATGGCCGCCTGCCAGTCATGCGCATGGATGACGTCGGGTCGGAAATTCAGATGTCTGAGCGTCTCCAGGGCGGCCTTAGAGAAGAAAGCGAAGCGTTCTCCGTTGTCGGGATAGTCGCCTTGGGGGGTGCCGTAAAGAAAATCTCGGTCGAAATATTCATCTCTCTCGATCATCAGGAAGCCGAGCGTGCCCACTCCCGACTCCCAGACGGAAAAAGACACCTTTTCTCCGTTCCAGTCCAGCTCGAGGCTCTCGATGACCCTTCGGAGCGGAAGGTTTCTCTTTTTCGTTTCCCGGTAGAGAGGCACGANNCGAGACCCAGCGAGCTGAGGAACTTGGGCAGGGCGCCGGCGACGTCGGCCAGCCCACCCGTCTTGGCAAAAGGGACGACTTCGGAAGCGAGCAGAGCGATTTTCATGGGGCGCGTATTATAGCACACGTTTCTAGAATTTCCAGGACTGCCAGAGGGCGGATGCTTGAAAAAATATCTAAAGCAAATATGATAGGGGGCAGGATTTTCCGGAAAACATCATGCCCCAGAAATCGCCCCCGAAGCGGCCCCCTCCATTCCGAGTCCTGGCCGCCGTCCTACGAAAAAACGGCCGCTGGCTGATCGCCAAGCGGAAAAAGGGAGACCGCTTTGCCGGACTCTGGGAATTCCCAGGCGGCAAGCTGGAGCCGGGGGAGACACCCAAGGAGTGCCTCGCCCGGGAGCTCTATGAGGAGCTCGGCATCCGGACCAGGATAGGCCTCTATCTGGGCTCCGTGTGTTATTCCTCTCCCGATTTCGCCATCGAGCTCATCGCCTATAAAGTCACCCATCTTGCCGGCTCCTTCCGCCTGCAGGACCACGAAGAGGTCCGCTGGGTCTCTCCCTCTGAGATCGGCCATTTCGCCCTGACCGAACCGGACAAGCTCCTGCTGGAAAAACTGCTGGCCAAAAGTGCGCTGGAGGGAACATGAAAGAGCGGAGCGTCATCCTGAAGAAGAATCGAGACAAGCCCATCCGCCAACGCCATCACTGGATCTTTTCCGGAGCCGTCCAGAGCCTTCCTGATTTCGAGGACGGGGACATCCTGACGGTCCTGAGTTGCGACGGTGAATTCCTTGGCAGCGCCTATTTCAATAGAAAAAGCGCCATCATCGGCCGGATGCTGAGTTTCGATAGGACTCCTCCCCTCGAGGCTATTGAGAAAAATCTAGCTGGTGCTCTTGCCCTGCGCAGAAGGCTCGTCGAGCCTGAGAGCAACGCTCAGCGGCTGGTCAATGGGGAAGGGGACGGACTGCCCGGGCTCGTCGTCGACCGCTACGGCGATGTCCTGGTTATCCAGATCGCTTCACTGGGGATGGAGAAGCTCAAGCCCATTCTGCTCGGCCACTTGATCAAGGCCCTGTCGCCGCGTTCCATCTATGAAAAGTCCGACCTCCCGACACGGCGGGAGGAAGGCCTCCCGGAATTCGAAAGGTATCTGTATGGTGAGGAAGTGGAAACAGTCGAGATCCACGAAACCGGCTTCCGCTTCCTGGTCGAAATCCGGGGCTCGCAAAAGACCGGATTCTATCTCGACTTGAGAGAGGCACGGAAGCTGGTCCGGTCCTTGACAGAAGGCCGCAGGGTCCTGAACTGCTTTTGCTACACGGGAGGGTTTTCGGTAGCCGCCCTGGCCGGCGGAGCCGCCTCCGTTGATTCGATTGACTCCTCTGAACCGGCCATCTCGCTGGCCAGGCGGAACGTCTCCCTGAACGGCTTCTCTGGAGGCGAAAATCCTTTTATTGTCGCCGACGTCTTCGAGTTCCTCCGCCGAGATGGGCCTCCCTATGACTTCATCATCCTCGATCCGCCGGCCTTCGCCAAGAAAAAAACGGACGTCATCCCGGCCTGCCGGGGCTACAAGGACATCAACCGGCTGGCCNNTGGCCTATGACCACCCGGTCAACATCTTCCACCCGGAGAGTGAATATCTAAAAGGCTTTCTTCTCTATGTCCAATGAACAACGGCCAATCAACCAAGCCTGTCCACCGATGGAGAGGGGGATTGTTAGATGAGGGCGACGAACCTTCTGGCCTAATAAGACGTATTATGAGGTGATAGCCATGGAGCCTGATCCTGACCTCAAAAGGGTCTTCCGGACGACCATCATCATCAACGGAGCCCTAGTGGCCAGCCTTTTCTTGGATGCGTTCATAGTCGAGCTCATCAAGTTCCAGCTCAAGCCGTTTCCGGGTCTTCTCGTCTCCGGGCTTCGCCACCAGACCCTGCGCTATCTCTTTTTCGGCGCCGCGGTCGGGGCCGTTGTGCTCGTCCGCCTCGCCGGCCGAGCCCTGCCCAAAATGACGCCGGGAGAGGGTCTT